>JBHICL010000347.1:0-3952 GCA_046759605.1 Alphaproteobacteria bacterium
CTCACGTCCGGCTCTCCCGCCCGTGCTCAGGAACTCACGAGGCCGACATTGGCCCGCGCCTGCACCGGCGCAGGGCGCAGCGTGCCGAGGATTTCGTCGCGTGGGCCGAAGGCTTCCAGCCTGCCATCGCGGATCAGCATCAGCTTATCGACCGAGCGGAGAATGCCGGGCTGGTGCGCCACCAGAACCACTGTCGAGCCCCCGTCCTTGGCCGAGAGGATCGCCTCGACCAGCGCTTCCTCGCCAACCGGATCCAGGCTGGCATTCGGCTCATCCAGGACGATCAACTTCGGCCGACCGTACAAGGCGCGCGCGAGGCCGACCCTTTGGCGCTGCCCGCCCGACAAGAAGGAACCGCCTTCGCCCACCTCGGTCTCGTAGCCCCGGGGCAGCGACAGGATCATCTCGTGCACCCCTGCCCTCCGCGCGGCCTCGACGACCGCGGCGGGGTCCGGATCAGGGGAAAGCCGGGCAATGTTCTCCGTAACCGTTCCGGAGAAGAGCTCGACGTCCTGCGGGAGATATCCAAGATAAGGCCCGAGCTCGTCCGGGCGCCATGTGTGGATATCAGCCCCGTCGAGCCTCGCATGGCCGCGGGTCGGTCGCCAGGACCCGGTCAGGATCTTGCACAGGGTCGACTTCCCCGCCGCGGACGGTCCGACGACGCCGAGCGCCTCGCCGGCGGCCAGCTGAAAGCTGATGCCTTTCAAGATGTGGCGCTCGGCGCCCGGGGGCGCGAAGATCACCTTCTGACACGCGAGCGCACCCTTTGGCTCCGGCAGCGGCATCCCTCGAGAATGTGGCGGCGCCTCGGCCAAGAGCCGCTTCAACCGTAGCCACGCATCCCGCGCCCCCACCAGCTGCTTCCAGGCGCCGATCGATTGCTCGACCGGAGCGAGGGCCCGTCCCAGCAGGATCGATGCCGCGATCATGCCGCCGGATGTCAGCTCGCCTCGCAGCACCAACCAGGCGCCACCGCCAAGAATCAGGATCTGAACGAAGAGTCGCAGGGATTTCGACAAGCCGATGAGCCCAGCGCCGCGATCCCCGGCTCGCTGCTGCGCGGCCAGCGCCTGGGCGTTGGTGCCGCCATGGCGCGCCAGAAGCGCCGGCAACATGCCCATGGCATGGACTGCTTCCGCGTTCCTGAGCGCGGATTCCACCGATTGCGTGGCGATGATGGAAAGCTGCCCCGCCCGCTTCAGCGCCTTCCTGGAAACCAACTCATTCAAGAGCGCGATCGTGAAGAGAACCAGCGCGGCCCCGAGCGCTATCAGCCCCAGCATCGGATGCATCAGCCAGATGATCGCGATGAAAGCAGGGACCCAGGGCGAGTCGATGACAGCGTTGATGGCAGGACTGGACAGCGTGCCGCGCACCGTCGCGAGATCGCGAAGAGGTTGCGCCGAGCCGCCACCACCAAGAAGACGCGCCGACAGGGAAGATTTGATGATCTGGCCGCTGAGGCGCCGCTCGAGCCAGGACCCGACACGAATCAAGAAGCGACCCCGAGCCGTCTCGATCATCCCCATTACGAGCACGGCAACGCCGGCGATGAGCGTGAGGAACATCAGCGTCTCGAACCGGCCGCTCGCCAGCACCCGATCGAACACCTGCATCATGTAAATGGGCGACGTCAGGACCAGTAGATTTATGCCAAGACTGAAAAGGAGCAGCCAGCCGAACGCCTGCCGGCAGCTTGAGACGACCTCTCGAAAGGCGTTCCGGGATCCGGTGCGCTGCGCCATCAAATGCACGCCCCATCTCCGCCGATTCTCGGCGTGACTTCTTAAGAAACCCCTGATCTCGAGGCGTCGGCCCGGGCGGGCGAGATCGTTGCCGACAATGGGGATGCTTTGGCAGGACGGACCATGTCCCGCAGCGCGACGGAGGTCGGTCCATCTCTGAAAGGGCGCGCCCGGTGTCTACGTCATGGCGGCCGTGGGGCCTTTGTGGCCAGGGTCACAACTTGCTCACGCTCGCGAAGGCCTTGAAGCGCGCTTCCGCTTCCCTGAACAGGCGCCGGATCTCGTCCATATCCAAGAGCCGCTCCTCCAGCGTTTCGTGATTCCATTCGCTGCGCGGCTTGGGTGGACTGAAGAAGTCGCCGCCGTAGACATGGATTGCGGCGGTCATCTTGCCGATGGGATTCAGGACCGAATGGATCGCGTCACGCCCCAGCGGAATGACATCGCCAACACCCAGTGATCTGGCCCCCGCCGCCTCGATGGTCTCGTCGGTGCGCCGCCAGAACACGTTGTCCTCCCGGCCGGAATAAATGCCGATCACGGCCCACATATGGTGGTTGTGGGGCATCAGGCTCATGTAGGGCGCCCAGGTGAAGTCGAGTATCGTGAGATCGGGGGCATGGTGGATAGGAACGATTCCGGCGTGCTCTGACTCGCCCAGCTCCTTCAGGACAGAAGCTGGATCGGAAACGGCTTCGGCGACGACTTCCCGCACCGCCTTGTGGCTACCGTCCTCGGCAACTGCGCGCCTGCAGTCCTCGATGAACCTGTCACGGTCGAACATACTGTGCTTTTCTCCTCCTCTGGGATGGCTTCCCGCCGATGGCGGAGGCTACAGAACATCCACGGGTGTGTCCAATAGCCGGCAGCATCACGCTTCACGGTGAACCAGTCGTCGTTCAGATATCCGGCAGGATTGGCGAGCGGCACCACGGCGCGAGGGTTGCCTGAAGGCGGGCGTATGGGACAGCCCCGCGGCTACGGCTCGCACTGGGCGCGGTGGCGCAGCAGGTGGTCGGCGAGGACCACCGCCATCATCGCCTCGCCCACGGGGACGGCGCGGATGCCGACGCAGGGGTCGTGGCGACCCTTGGTGGAGATCTCCACATTCTCGCCACGCCGGTTGATCGTGCGGCGCGGCGTGAGAATCGAGCTGGTGGGCTTCACGGCGAAGCGCACGACCAGATCCTGCCCCGTGGAGATGCCGCCGAGCACGCCGCCGGCGTGGTTGGAGAGAAACTCGACGCGTCCCTTGACCTTGCGCATCTCGTCGGCGTTCTCCTCGCCGCTGAGCGCGGCGGCGCCGAATCCCGCCCCGATCTCGACCCCCTTGACGGCGTTGATGCCCATCATGGCGTGGGCCAGGTCGGCATCGAGCTTGCCGTAGACGGGCGCGCCGAGGCCCACGGGCACGCCTGCCGCCACCACCTCGATGACCGCGCCGGTGCTGGAGCCCGTCTTGCGCACCTCGTCGAGAAAGCCCTCCCAGCGCTGCGCCGCCTGCCTGTCGGGGCACCAGAACGGGTTCTCCTCCACCGCGTCCCAGTCCCAGCTCTCGCGGTCGACGACATGCGGCCCCATCTGCACGAGCGCCCCGCGGATCGTGACCCCGCCGGGCACCGCGGCCGTGAGGATCTTGCGGGCGATGGCGCCCGCCGCGACCCGCATCGCCGTCTCCCGCGCGGACGCCCGGCCACCGCCCCGGTAATCGCGAATACCGTACTTGGCGTCGTAGGTGTAATCGGCGTGCCCGGGCCGGTACTTCTCGGCGATCTCGTCGTAGTCCCTGGGGCGCTGGTCCACGTTCTCGATCACCATGCTCACGGGCGCGCCGGTCGTCTGCCCCTCGAAGACGCCGGAGAGGATGCGCACCTGGTCCGGCTCGCGCCGCTGCGTGGTGAAACGCGATTGCGCCGGTCGCCGCCGGTCCAGCCAGTGCTGAACGTCCCGCTCGGATAGCTGGAGCCGCGGCGGCACGCCGTCGACGACGCAGCCGATCGCCGGGCCGTGACTTTCCCCCCATGTGGTGAAGCGAAAGGTGTGGCCGAAACTATTGCCGGCCATTGATGCCTCCGGCGGCGCCCGCCCGGCGCCGGCTAACCCTCGTCATCGAGGCTGGACAGGAGCTCGGCGACCTCGCCCGCGGCGTCCACCGAGACCATGCCGACGATGTTGTATCCGCCGTCGACGTGGTGGATCTCGCC
>JBHICL010000348.1:0-3937 GCA_046759605.1 Alphaproteobacteria bacterium
GATATCGCGAGATAGTCGTACGAAACCTTGTGCTCGGCCACGAACTCCTGCCAGGCCTTGAACTCGTGGTGCTTCCATCCGGGATAGTTGAAGTACTCATCGAACAGGATAATCGTGCCCGGGCGAATCCGATCCTCGAGGCCCCGTAGCACGTCTCGCGTGGAGTTGTAGAGGTCGCAGTCTATGTGGAGGAGAGAGACGGCGGCATTGTGGCGGCGCTTGAACTCGGGAATGATCTCGACGAAGGGGCCGGTGTGGAGCGTCACGTTCGGGGCGACCGGCGGTGACTTGCCGTTCCTGCTGAAGGCACTGTGCACCTCGACGTGACCGCGCCAATCCTCCGGCAGGCCGTTGAAGGAATCGAAGCCGTGGACCTGGCCGTCAACGAGGCCGGCGATCACGTTGATGCTGTCTCCCCCCGCCACGCCGAACTCGAGAAAAAGACCCTGAGATTCCGCGCGGCCCACGGCGAACCTGTACAACTCCACCGGGTCCTCGAGAATCACGGCATTACACATATTGCCCTGCACATAGTCCGCGGCCTCCGCCCGGGCGCGGATCTGCAGCTCATACAACAGGTTCCTCGCGTAATACTTGTAGAAGATCCGACGTACGAGCCTCTCGATGACAGGCTGCTTGCGTCTCCGGGAAGGCATGCTTCGTTGTTTTTCTTGTTAAATGCCTTTCACGTTCGTCGCTCGCACGGTCCACGGCCGCCGACGAGCAGAAATCCCTCGTTGGACCTGCTACTTGGGCTCGAGGATCTGACGGCCCCGGTACATGCCGGTCGCGAGATCGATGTGATGCGGTCGCCGGTACTCCCCGGACTCCTTGTCCTCGACGAACGTCGGCGTCTTCAGCCTCTTGTGGGAACGGCGCAGGCCCCGCTTCGACCTGGTGATCTTTTTCCTCGGTACTGCCAATTCACTATCTCCCGACAGAGGTGCAAGCGCACGTGGACGCGCGGTTATCCTTGAACGCCCCGCGGAAGTCAACAATTGCAGGCATCCCGGGCTGAACCGCCGCCATCGTTTGCCGGGTCGATGAGCGCCAAGGCGTGACAAGTATGTGGCAACCAGTTCGAAAAATCAAAAAAATCAAGGTGTTACGCGCAACCGGTCCGGAGACCGACAGGCACCGGTAACTTCTTGTTCACGCCATCGCAACGACCATGCTGTCGTGGACGCAAAAAGACGTTCGGGGAAGGGAAGAATGGTTACAAGTTTCGCCACAGCGAGAGCGCTCCGGTTGGGTCTCGTCGGCGCGCTACTCACCGCGGCTCCCTTCGGCTTCGGTACCGAAACTCAACGCCTGAGCAACGCCGTGGCCCTCGCCAAAAGCGGGGGCGTGCTCACGACGGCCTACGGGACCGTCGAAGACGCCGCGGGAAGTGGGACAAAACCCCGGGACGCCGACGCAGCCGCGGAAGGCCCGAAAGACGGGCAATGGCGGGCCAGGCGCGACATCAGCGGCGTCGTGACGGTAGACGCGCCGGCCGAAACGGACCCGGTGGGCGGCGGCATAAGAGCGGGATCGCTCGACAACCTCAACGCGGCCCACGCGTCCATAGAGGCAGCGACACGTCCGTCGCTCAACGTGCGGATCGGCGAGATCCACAAATATCTGAGCGCGCTCGAAGCAACACCGGAGGAGGGCATTGCCGGCGTTCACGAGGCCTCGCCCGCCGACCGGGACGGCTTACAGGACGCGGCCGAAGCCATAACCGCCGCCGGAGAGTACGTGGACCCGGTGGCGAACGCGATCGCAAGGCTCCTGCTCCACGCGGTCACGCCCGAGGGGGAGGGACCCGGCACGGTCCAAGGCGATACGAGCGGAGCTCGAATCCGGCCGGTGAAGGGCGCGCCCCAACAAGGGCCGGAAATCGAGTGATGCGGGGATCACGTCTCCTGATCGTCGCCGCGGCGGGTCTGACGCTCGCGGCGTGCGCGCAACTCGAAGACCGCGGTGGCACCGTCGGCGCGGAAGGCACCCGGGCGGCCGAGCAAGCCTACCTCAACGGCCGCTCCAACCAGCGCGCCGGGCGCTACGTGGAAGCGCTGGCGTACTTCCAGACCGCCGCCAGACTGGGGCACGCTGCGGCCGCCTACGAGCTCGGCGTGGCCTACAACGGCGGTCTCGGCACCGATGAGGATTCCGCCGAGGCGGCCATGTGGATCAACCGGGCGGCCGATCATGGCGACCCGCGGGCCCTGTTCGTCGTGGGCGCCAGCTACTACGCCGGCTCGGGCGTCGAGCAGGATTTCGCGCTTGCCGTCACTTATCTCGGGCGCGCCGCGGTGCGTGGCCACGCCAGGGCGCAGTTTCTGCTGGGCCGGGCCTTCAGCCATGGGCGCGGTGTCGAACGGGATCCGGCTTGGGCCGCGCGGTGGTTCGGCAAGGCGGCCAGCCAGGGCCATGTCGAGGCGCAGTTCATCTATGGCGTCGCGCACGCGGTCGGCCTCGGGGTGCCGGAGAACAGGGGCCTGGGCTACCGCTGGCTCAGCATAGCGGCGGCTCAGGGACACCCGAGGGCGGACGAGGTTCGCCGGGCGCTGGCCCGGCACATGGACGAGCAGGAGATGCGGCGCGCCACCCGCGCGGCCGCGGCATTCCGACCGGTCCTGATCGCCGACCTCGCGGACGAGCCCACGGTCATGTACGTCCAGCACCGACTGAACGAGCTCGGATTCGAAGCCGGGTCGACAGACGGGGTGCTGGGCCCCCGAACCCGCGCCGCCATCGCGACCTATCGGGTGAAGCACGGCCTCGCCGACTCCGTCGAGGTCACGCCGGAGCTGCTGGCACGCCTTCTCGCCGAGGGCCGGGACGAGCACAAGGCCTGAGCCCGGGACCCGCGCGGGCGCGCAGGATCGGGCAGGGCCGACGCCTCATACGCCGAGATAGCGCTCCTGTATATTCCTGTCGGCGCGAAGCTCGTCGGAGGTGCCGGTCCAGACGACCCGGCCGCGTTCGACGATGTAATGACGGTCGGCAAGGCGCGTAAGCGCGTCGACGTTCTTGTCGATCAGAAGTATCGAGAGCGCCTGTTCCTTCAGGCTGCCGAGGCAACGCCAGATCTCGGCGCGTATCATCGGCGCCAGACCCTCGGTCGCCTCATCCAGGATCAGCAGCCGGGGGTTCGTCATCAGCGCCCGCCCGATCGCCAGCATCTGCTGCTCGCCGCCGGAAAGCTGGTTGCCCATGCTGCCCTGTCGCTCGGCGAGCGCCGGGAACAGCTCGAGCACCGTCTCGAGCGTCCACGGCTGGGCGTTGTCGCCCCGGTTGGCGGCGGTGGCGACCAGGTTCTCGCGCACGGTCAGGTTCGGAAATACCTGCCGCCCCTCGGGCACGAGGCCGAGGCCGGCCATGGCAATGCGGAAGGGCGGCAGAGCGTGGATCGCTCGACCCTCGAAGACGATTCGACCCGCCCGCGGCGGGGCGATGCCCATGATCGAGCGAATGGTCGTGGTCTTGCCCATGCCGTTGCGGCCGAGCAGCGTCACCACCTCGCCGGGGCCGACCTCGAAGGTCATCCCGAACAGCACCTGGCTGTCGCCGTACGCGGTCTCGATCGCGTCGACCGTCAGCATCAGGGGGCAACCGCGTCGTCGCCAAGGTAGGCCTGGCGAACGTTGTCGTCGGCGCGGATCTTCTCGGGCGTGCCGCTGGCAATGGCGCGGCCATAGACCAGCACCGTGATGCGGTCGGCCAGGGTGAACACCGCGTCCATGTCGTGCTCGATGAGGAGGATGGTGTAGGGACCGCGCAGGGAGTCGAGGAGAGCGATCATGCGCTCCGTGTCCTCGCCGCCCATTCCGGCGGTGGGCTCATCGAGGAGCAGCATCCTCGGCCGTGTGGCGAGCGCGATGGCGATCTCGAGCTGCCGCTGCTCGCCGTGGGCCAGGTCGCCCGCCGGCACGTGCGCCCGATCCTCGAG
>JBHICL010000349.1:0-3931 GCA_046759605.1 Alphaproteobacteria bacterium
GATCAACAACGCCTTCCACCTGATGCACGAAGGGAAGTCGATCAGGAGCGTCGTGACCTACTAAGCTTCCCTGGCAGGGGCGCGCGGCCTGGCCTCGCGCGCCCCACCGTCGGAGTGAGCGGCGCCTCAGTCCTCGAGTATGCTATCGACGCGAACCCCGAGCGTCCGGGCGATCTTTCGCAGAAGCTCGCGCCCGCCGCGCGCCTTACGGGTCTCGATCTGTGAGATATATAGCCGGTCGGTGCCGACCTTCTCGGCGAGCTGCGCCTGGCTCAGGCCGCGGTACTCGCGATACACCTTGATCGGGTGCTCGCCGTCGATCAGGCGATTGACCAACTCGGCCGGAAACGTCTCCTCCTCCGCCGCCAGCGCGGCGTGAAGCAGTGCGATATCGGCGACCATCTCGGCGTCGGCACGCTCGGCACGCTCGGCAAAGTCCTCGAGCTGGCGGACGAGGTTGCGCGCCGCGCGGGCGAGCAGTCTGAACTCCGTTTCGAGGCCCCGCGTCCGCCCCTCCCGCCTCGTGTCCAATATAGTCAGTTTCTCGATGGCCACGTTTTTCTTGCGCGCGCCAACAGCCGACGTCTTGCGGGCAACGGTTTTTCCGGAGCTCGCCGGCTTCCTGGCGGGTGCCTTCGACCGAAGCGTCGAAATGGCCCGCCCCTTGACAACTTCCGACGACACCCGACCGCTGCCGGTGACGCCGGCCTCTGTCGTCGACTTTTTCGTTTTTGTCGTAGCCATGGGTGCCTCCTATTTACGCGGTCGGCGTTTGTAGATCGTGCCTCGATGGCCGACTTCGAGCACCGTGATCGTGTCGCTGCTGATGGCAACGACGGCGCGCCACTCGCCGACCCTGATCTTGTAGCCGGCAGCCCCTTCAAGGACTCCACTCCAATGGTGGAATCCCCAGGATCCTCCGCCAACTGTTCCAGCATCGCACGCAGGTCCTTCGAGGCCTCACGGGGCAGGCGGCTGATTTGTTTCGCTGCGCGCCCGGTGTATCTGACCTGCAGCATAGCGCTTATATCGTTAAATACTATATATTTGTCAAGTTTTGCCTTATATAGCAACCGGTGGTCTTGGTTTTGGCATTTATATTGTGGAAATGCTGTCTTATTATCTAAGATAGAACGCTTCTAATAATCGCTTGCAATTCGGTCGCCGGACCATACATGCTGATCGAGCCTTGAACCCACACGCAGGAGCACGACCGAGATGAGCAATCCACTGCCCACGTTTCCCGGAACCCTGGTGGGCCGGAAGGCCCCCGACTTCACCGCGCCCGCAGTCCTCGGCGACGGCGGGATCGTCGAGGATTTCAACCTGCGCCGCCACCTCGAAGGCGCCTACGGCATCGTCTTTTTCTATCCGCTCGACTTCACGTTCGTCTGCCCGTCGGAGATCCTGGCCTACGACGCCCGGGTGCCGGTCTTCGAGGAGCGTGAGACGCGCCTCGTCGGCATCAGTGTCGACTCCCACTACACCCACCACGCCTGGCGACGGACCGCCATCGAGGATGGCGGGCTCGGCGCCATTCGCTTTCCCCTCGTGGCCGACCTGACCAAGGGGATCGCCCGGGACTACGGCGTCCTCCATGAGGAGTCCGTGGCGCTCAGGGCCACGTTCCTCATCGGCCGCGACGGTATCGTCCGGCATCAGGTGGTGAACGACCTGCCCCTGGGCCGCAACGCGGACGAGGCGGTGCGCATGGTCGATGCGCTGAGGTTCCATGAGGAGCACGGAGAGGTCTGCCCGGCCGGTTGGCGTACGGGCCTGCCCGCGATGGAGGCGACGCCTGAAGGCGTGGCCGGCTACCTGGCGGCGAACGCCCGGGACCTGTAAGGCCGCCGGCGGCCCGCCAGCCTTGCGCCCCGCGCCCAACCCGCCTACTTATCTAACCAAAGCCGACACGAGAGGGTGGACATGGCCGAGACGCGTCACAGCAGGGTGCTGATCCTGGGCTCAGGCCCGGCCGGATGCACGGCGGCCGTCTATGCCGCGCGCGCGAACCTCAAGCCCGTCATGGTCCACGGCCTGCAGCCCGGTGGCCAGATGACGATCACCACCGACGTCGAGAACTATCCCGGCTTCGCCGACGTCATCCAGGGCCCATGGCTCATGGAGCAGATGGAGGCCCAGGCGCGCAACGTCGGCACCGAGATCATCAACGACGTGGTCGTCGAGGTGGACCTGGACAAGCACCCGTTCCGCTGTGTGGGCGACTCGGGCGCCGTCTATACCGGTGACGCGATCATCATCGCGACCGGCGCCCAGGCGAAATGGCTGGGGCTCGACTCGGAGCAGAAGTACCAGGGCTTCGGCGTCTCCGCCTGCGCCACATGTGACGGTTTCTTCTTCCGCGAGAAGGAGGTGATGGTCGTCGGCGGCGGCAACACCGCGGTCGAGGAGGCGATGTTTCTCACCAACTTCGCGTCGAAAGTCACGCTGATCCATCGCCGGGACGAGCTCAGGGCGGAGAAGATCCTCCAGGACCGGCTGTTCCGGAATCCCAAGATAGAGATCATGTGGGACACGGTGCTCGAGGAGATCCTGGGCGCCGATGAGCCCCTGGGCGTCACGGGGGCGCGCGTCCGCAACGTGAAAAGCGGAGAGCTCACCGAAAAGAAAGTCGACGGCGTCTTCATCGCCATCGGCCACACGCCGAATACCGCCCTCTTCAAGGGCCAGCTGGACATGGACGACGAGGGCTATCTGCTGACCGAGCCGGACAGCACCAGGACAACGGTTCCCGGCGTGTTCGCCGCCGGCGACGTCAAGGACAAAGTGTTTCGTCAGGCGGTGACCGCGGCGGGCCTCGGCTGCATGGCGGCGCTGGAGGCGGAGAAATACCTGGCCGAGCACGAGGATCTTGAGTCGCGCCGGGCCGCCGAGTAAGGAAACCCGGTTCGCGAACGATGTGAGGCGTTCGCGGGCCGACCGGGCCCACCTTGGTCTGGTCGATCGCGATGGCCCGACCGACCTCCCTTTCGCGGCGGATCATGCCGTCGTTTACCCACACGATCACGAGGCGACGCCCGGAGCGACTCATGCCGATGGATTGGGACAAGCTGCGCATCTTTCACGCCGTGGCCGCAGCCGGCAGCTTCACCCATGCCGGTGAGCAGTTGCATCTGAGTCAGTCGGCCGTAAGCCGACAGGTAAGCGCCCTCGAGGAAACGCTCAACTGCGCGCTCTTCCATCGCCACGCCAGGGGGCTCCTGCTGACCGAGCAGGGCGAGGTCCTGTACAGGACGGTGCACGACGTCTTCACGAAGCTCTCTATGGCGGAGGCCATGCTGACGGACACCCAGGCCCGTCCGTCCGGTCCGCTGAAGGTCAACACCACGGTGGCCCTGGGCTCGCTCTGGCTTACGCCGAGGCTCAAGGAGTTTCTGGGGCTCTACCCCGACATCCAGCTGACGCTGCTCACCACCGACGAGGAACTGGATCTCGGGATGCGGCAGGCCGACTGCGCCATTCGTGTGACGCCGCCCCGGCAGCCGGACCTGATCCGCCGCCGGCTCACTCAGGTCCACACTCATATTTTCGCGTCGCCCGAGTACATCAAGTCCCACGGCATGCCGGACACGCCGGAGGATCTGGACGACCACAAGCTGATCGTGTTCGGCGACGACGTGACCGCGCCGGCGCCTCAGCTCAATTGGCTGTTGTCCGTGGAAACCCGTGGCCGTGACCGAAACCCGGTTCTCAAGCTCAACAACATCTACGGGATCTTCCGCGCCGTTCAGTCCGGACTGGGTCTTGCCGCGCTCCCCGACTTTCTAGCCAACGAAATGCCGACGCTCGTGCGGGTCCTGCCGACCCTGGAAGGTCCCACCTATGACGCCTACTTCGTCTATCCCGAGGAGCTTCGCCATTCACGGCGGATAGCGGTCTTCCGCGATTTCCTGATCCGGAAGATGGCGGA
>JBHICL010000350.1:0-3918 GCA_046759605.1 Alphaproteobacteria bacterium
TTCGAAGGGAAGGAGGGATTCCTGAGATGAAAGCACAGCCAGTCAAGCTCCTCGCCGCGGCTGCCGCCACCTGGGCGGCGATGTTCGGCGCCGCTTCCGGCGAGGCGATCAAATGGGATATGCCGACACCTTACCCGGACGCCACGTTCCATACCGTGAACATCAAGCAATTCGCCGAGGACGTGAAAGCGGCCACCGGCGGAGAGTTCGAGATCGAGGTCCATAGCGCCGGATCGCTGTTCAAGCATCCGGAAATAAAGAATGCGGTGCGCAGTGGGCAGGTGCCGATCGGGGAGTTTCTGCTCTCCCGGTTGAGCAATGAAAGCGCCGTGTTCGGCGTGGATTCAGTGCCGTTTCTTGCGACCGACTACGAGACTGCGGCCAAGTTGTGGGAAGCCTCGCGCCCTCAGGTGGAAAAGCTGCTCGAGCGCCAGGGGCTGAGAGTTCTCTACGCCGTGCCGTGGCCGCCCCAGGGACTATACGCCAAGACGGAGATTCAAACGGTCGATGACCTCAAGGGGTTGAAGTTCCGGGCCTACAACGCGGCGACCGAGCGTCTCGCCACGCTCGCCGGCGCGGTGCCCACCCAGATCGAGGTTGCGGATCTGGCGCAGGCGTTTGCGACGGGGCGCATCGAGGCGGTCATCACCTCCCCGTCCACCGGTGCCAACAACAAGTTCTGGGATTTCGTGACTCACTTCCATCATACGCAGGCCTGGCTGCCCAAGAACGTCGTGGTCGTCAATAAGAGGGCCTTCGACGGCCTCGACCCGGCGGTCCAGCAAGCCGTTCTCGAGGCCGCCGCCCAGGCCGAGGCTCGCGGCTGGCAGGCGAGCGTGGATGAAACGGCGGCGAAAATCAAAATCCTCGAGGAAAACGGGATGGTCGTGAACGAGCCCAGCGCGACACTGAAGGAAGGGCTCTTGGCGATCGGCGAGACCATGACCGCTGAATGGGCCGAGGTGACCGGCGCCGACGGCGCTGGCATTCTCGACGCCTATAGGCGGTGAACTCCTGAGATAGGGATGGGCGCCCCGGGGCGCTCACCCCTATCCCTAAAGCCGAACGCATGCGTCGGGCCCTCGATCTCTTGTACCGGGGAAGCGGGATCCTCGCGGCCATTTTGCTCGCCGCCATCGGTCTCGTCGTGCTGCTTCAGGTCGGCGCCAACCTCATCGACGAGATTGCGAGCTGGATCACCGGAGAGCCGATCGGCCTGGTCGTGCCGTCCTACGCCGAGTTCGCGGGATTTTTCCTGGCAGCCTCGTCGTTTCTCGCCCTCGCCTACACGTTACGGGCGGGCGGCCACATTCGGGTGTCGCTCGTTATCCAAAACGTGGTCGGCACAGGCAGGCGGTTGGTGGAACTCTGGTGCCTTGCGGCGGCGGCATCTCTGTCGGGTTATTTTTCCTTTTTCACCATCGGTCTCGTCTTGGATTCCTATGCCTTCGGGGATCTCTCGTTCGGCATGGTCCCCGTGCCGTTGTGGATACCGCAGACGTTGGTGGCGCTTGGTCTGGTGATCTTTACCATCGCCTTGATCGATGAGTTCTTCCAGGTGCTCAGAGGAGAACAGCCGTCTTACGAAGGGACCGAGGCGGCCGAGGGAGCGACGGCCGGCGATGAGCCCGAGAGCGCGCCCGCACGCGATGCGGACGTCAGCGCCGGCGAATAGACGGCCATGGAACAGGCGCTCCTCTCGCTGCTTTTGATTGTAGCCTTGTTCGTCTTCCTTGGCAGTGGCATCTGGGTGGCGGTCTCGCTGCTTGCGGTCGGTTTCGTCGGCATGGTGTTCTTCACTTCCGCGCCGGCCGGGCAGGTCATGGCGACCGCCGTCTGGGGATCGAGCAACTCATGGGCCCTTGCCGCCTTACCCCTGTTCATCTGGATGGGGGAAATCCTCTACCGCTCGCGCTTGTCGGAGGACATGTTCAGCGGCCTCGCGCCGTGGATCGGGCGGCTGCCGGGCCGGCTGATGCACGTCAACATTCTCGGCTGCGGCATTTTCGCCGCTGTGTCCGGATCGTCCGCCGCGACCGCGGCTACCATCGGCAAAATGTCAATCCCCGAGCTCACCAAGCGCGGCTATGACGAGCGGATGAGTATTGCCACGCTGGCCGGTTCAGGCACCCTGGGACTGCTCATCCCGCCTTCGATCATCCTTATCGTCTATGGGGTCGCTACCGAGCAATCGATCGCGCGCCTGTTCATTGCCGGAGTGCTTCCAGGTCTCATGCTGGTGGTCATGTTCATGGGCTTCGTCATGATCTGGTCGCTACTGAACCCGGACAGGACGCCGCCCAGAGAGCCCGGTATGCCCTTATTGCAGCGCATCTACAGCGCGCGCCGTCTCATGCCGGTCCTGGTCATCATCGTGGGCGTGATCGGGTCGATCTATCTTGGTATCGCCTCGCCCACGGACGCGGCCGCGGTGGGAGTCCTGCTCTCCCTGGTCTTCTCCTGGGCTGCCGGGACGCTGAACCGAAAGACATTCACCGAGGGCCTGATGAGCGCGACCCGAACGTCATGCATGATCGCGTTCATCCTCGCCGGCGCCGCTTTTCTTACCGTCGCCATGGGATTTACCGGCATCCCGCGCGTGCTGGCTGAGTGGATTGGCTCGTTGGGCCTGTCTCCTTTCATGCTGCTCGTTGCCTTGACGATTTTCTTCGTCATCGTTGGCTGCTTCCTCGACGGAATTTCGGTGGTCGTGCTGACGACAGCGGTCATTCTTCCGATGGTCGAGGGGGCCGGGTTGGATACGATCTGGTTTGGGATCTACCTCGTCATTGTCGTTGAAATGTCCCAAATCACGCCCCCTGTTGGCTTCAATCTTTTCGTTTTGCAGGGACTTACAGGCCAAAACATTCTGTACATCGCCAAAGCAGCCCTCCCGTTCTTCTTTCTTTTGCTGGCAGCGGTCGTTTTGATCGTCGCGTTTCCCGAAATCGTCACCTTTCTGCCGGGGCAGATGTCGATCCGAGGGGCAGGCTGAGGATACGGCGTGACGGCGCTGTCGGTGAGTAGTAAATCCGCGACAGTTGGGTTAGGCTAGACCCGACAAATAAAGAAAGATGCGGCTATAGGAGAGTGGGAGGATCGTCATGAAGGACAAGTTTATCCGTCGAACGGCAGCCGCAGTTGCATTGGCTGCCTTCGCAACCGTTGCGCCGTTCAGCTCCACATTGGCGCAAGATCTACCCTGCGGCACCGCCAAACTGATCGTACCCTGGAACGCGGGCGGCGGCACTGACGTGATCTTCCGGATCATCGCCGAGGCCGCGAACAAAGCCGGCGCTGACCCACAACTTCAAGTCGTCAATATCGGCGGCCAGGGTGGCAATAAGGGCGCCAAGGAGGCGGTCAGGGCAAAGCCGGACGGCTGCACGCTTTTTGCCATCCATCAAAGCGCGATCACCAGTTATTTCACAGCCCGGGTGGACTTCACGTGGGATGCGTTCGAGCCGATCGCTCTGCTCACGCGCACGCCGCCGATCATTGGCGCTCAGCCTGACGTACCCTACAACAACCTGGGCGACCTGGTGGCCGCGGCCAAGGAGAGCCCCGGCACGATCCTCACCGGCGCCACCCTCGGCTCGACCAGCCATTTCTGGTTCCTGCTGCTCGAGGATGCGGCCGATATCCAGCTGAAGTATGTTCCTTACGAAGGCACGCGCGAGCGCATGACGGCCCTGCTCGCCAAGAACATCGACCTTGGTGAGATCAACCTGGCGGCGGCCGTTCAGTACATCCAGACCGATGAGCTGAAGGCGCTTGGTATCTTCACCGCGGACCGCAACCCCCAGATCCCCGACGTCCCGACCTTGACCGAGCAGGGGATCGAACTGGTCGCCGGCACGGACCGCGGCGTGGTCGCGCCAGAGGGCACGCCGCCCGAGGTTCTCGCGCTGTGGGCGG
>JBHICL010000351.1:0-3917 GCA_046759605.1 Alphaproteobacteria bacterium
TCGAGGTGTTCGCGTCGCCCACCGGCACCTGGACCATCCTGATCACCTATCCTCAGGGCGCGACGTGTGTGGTGGCCACCGGCAAGTCATGGCAGGCCGTGCCCAACGTTGCCTCCGGCCCGCTCATCTGAGGCTCCCTGACCCGAACCGGTTTCTCCACGCGCCAGGGCCGTGTTGACGGCCGCACAGGATCGAGGGCCCTCCGGGCGAGTTCCCTCCCGCCGAGGCTCAGGTAATCACGCGGTCCTGTCAGACGCGTTACAAGGACGATTGCCACTGCGCGTTCCGCGGATGGGCGCAGCACGCGGTGCATACCGGCGTTATCCCGGTTGAGGCTCGCCACCGGTTCCGCACCTCCGGACGAACACTGCGACAGGCCACAAGCGTCGTAGAGGACGCGACGAGCAACGATCGAAGCCAGGGGTGCAGATATCGGCCGGGAGGTGTGGTCGCTCCAATCCGCGCCTCGGCCTTAATCCTGTTCGCAGCCGCTGCACCCAAGATGGTAAAGCCGTTCATTTTGTAAGGCCCGTTCGTGGGTCCTTGAACGATCACTCCATCGGTCGCCCTTTGGCCGACATCGCCCGCGACCGCGCCAGCCAGGGTCGCGCTCACAGCGCCAATGGTCAACGAGGCGACCGCGACGGAACTCATGGTTGAACGGGCCGACTATCAAAACGGGCGGCGTCAAGGCAATCGTGCTGCCGAGCGAGGCCACGGCGACGGCCGATAGCCGCGCCAGCAGCAGCAAGCGAACGGCGACAGGCGGGAGCAGGCGGCGCATCGTACCGCGCCGGCTGGTCGCTCGGGCTCAGAATCCCTCTCTCGGCCTCCGCCACAGCGTGAGGGCGATGAGCCACCGACGGGCAAAACGCAGGAGTTCGATCGGCGGGTTCGGGGCAAGGACGAGTGCCGCGATGAAGGCTGGTGTCAGCGAGTGTCGCCGTAACCGCGGATTCCGCAACATATTGTGGTAGCAGGATCACAGGTCACATTATATATTGCTTAGTGGTGGACCGGCTCTATAATGCCACCCGGTTCCCCCGACCGACCCAACCACTCAACTTGCAACTCGAGGATGTCAAGCCGATGAGCACGCAGACCGAGATCAAAGTGTCCCATGAAGACATGCAACGGATGGCGGCGGAGATTGTCTCCGCCTATGTCAGCAACAACGCCGTGCGGGTAGCCCAGGTGCCGGAGGTCGTCGAAACCGTCTATCACTCGCTTCTGAAATTGCGGACGCCGGCTCCTGAGGCCCTCAAACCGGCGGCGTCGGTTCGCCGGTCGGTGACGCCCGCTTACATCATCTGCATGGAGGACGGGAAGAAGTACAGGGCGCTGAAACGCCACCTCCAAAGCCAGCACGGAATGACCCCATTGGAGTATCGGGCCAAGTGGGGGCTTCCGGCCGATTATCCCATGGTGGCCCCGAACTACTCGGCCGCGCGGTCCGAGATGGCCAAGAAGACAGGGCTCGGACGAAAGGCGTCGAAGCCGGCCCCACGGCGGGGACGTAAGCGCAAGGCTACCTAAGTCTTAGCGCAGGCCCCACGAGGTGCCCCCCCGGTACCCTGGCACCGGTCTATGAGGCCACCATCTCTGACCCGGCTGGGGAGGCTGTCCGCGGACACGGCGATCGACTTAGGGACGGCTAACACGCTGGTCTACGTCAGAGGACGCGGTATCGTCCTCGATCAGCCCTCGGTCGTCGCCATCGCCGAGGTGAACGGCCGGAAACAGGTGCTCGCCGTCGGGGACGAGGCGAAGAGGATGCTGGGCCGGACTCCCGGCTACATCACGGCAATGCGCCCTCTGCGAGCCGGTGTCATCGCCGATTTCGAAGTTTCTGAGGCGATGATCAACGGCTTCATGCGCAACGCGCACAGCCAGCGTAGCTTCGCCCGCCCGCAGATCGTCGTCTCCGTGCCGTCCGGCTCCACGGCGGTCGAACGGCGGGCCGTTCGGGAATCGGCTGAACGCGCCGGAGGCCGGCCCGTATTCCTGATCGAAGAACCTATGGCGGCGGCCATTGGTGCCGGGCTACCGGTGACGGAGTCGAGCGGATCGCTGGTCGTCGACATCGGAGGAGGCACCACCGAGGTGGCGATCGTCGCCCTCGGCAGCATCGTCTACTCGCGCTGCGTCCGCGTCGGCGGCGACAAGATGGACGAAGCGATTAGCGCCTATATCCGCCGCAATTATAACCTCTTGGTGGGCGCGGTCAGCGCGGAGCGGATCAAGATCGAGATCGGCTCCGCCTGCCCGCCGGAAAACGGCGACGGAGAGGTGATGGAGATCAAGGGCCGGGATCTCATGCGCGGGGTGCCGAAGGGAGTGGTGATCAACCAGCAGCAGATCGCCGAAAGCCTGGCTGGACCCGTGGGCGCCATCATCGAGGCGGTGAAGGCGGCCTTGGAGCACACGCCGCCGGAACTTGCGGCGGACATCGTCGACAAGGGCATCGTGCTCACCGGCGGCGGCGCCCTTCTGGGGAGCCTGGACACGGTGCTGCGCCGCGCGACGGGTCTCCCAGTCTTGATTGCCGACGAGCCCCTGTCCTGCGTGGCGTCCGGGGCTGGCCGCGCATTAGAGGACATGAAGTCGCTCGGAAGCGCGCTTCTCGACGGGCACTAGCCGCGGTCACTGCATCAGGCCAGAGTCGAGCTTGCCGCCGGGCGGACGGCAATGACCCGCCGATGGCGGATATACAACGAATGGCTGCTCGAAGTGGGACGCCTGGACGATGGGTCGCCCGATTTCATTCGGTCGTGAGTGTCCGTAATGGCGCGTCGCTGCCGCATGAGCACGGTCTTCGACAGACGGTGTGGAGCCTCGTCGGGATAAGCGCCGAGATTTCGCCCGTCCTCTTGGAACCAGACAGCTACGCAGGCAAGGTTCGACCCCACCCCAAAGACGCCGCCACCGACATCCGCCCGTGTCTCGGGCGAACCGGCTCGAGGGCCGCGCCACAGCGCCGACGCCAGCGACGGCCCGTTCGGCACACCAAATTGATGGCCGCGGCCACCTAGTTTTCCACGGACTGGCGCCCCCCGGACCGAACGGCCAGGGGGAGTAGCGGGTTCCCTGCCACTCGTTAATAAAGAAAACCGGGGGAGGGTGACCGCTGCCGGCGGACCAAGCGCGGCGACGTCATGGATATTGACAGCTATCCCCGGCCACGTGGAGAAAGCCACGCGGACCTTGGGTCATACTGAACCGGTGCTCGATCTCACCGACCACAATCGAGTGGTGAAGCGGCAGCCTGCCGGACACCTCGAACGTCCGTCCGCCTATGTGCGTGAACCGGATGGTCACCGCCTCCGCAGGGTCGAACCAAGCCTCCGGGTTTCCGTCCTGATCCCGCGCCGAGGTGCCGACACCGGTCACGGTGAAGGCGTTGTCGGCGAAGGTGACGGCGCTGTTAGGACCGTCGTAGAGGGGGGTGCTGACGATGAAGCGCTTCGTCACCGGCTTCTCGTCACAGGAGCGGGTGTTTTCTGCGGCGCCGATGACGAACGCCAAGCGCTCTGCCGGAACGCCTTCTCCAAGCTTACGCCTGACCTGCGCGAGCAGCGTCCTGATCGCGTCGTCAGGAACCTCGCGCTCATAACGCTCCTGTGCCGCGCGAGTCTTCTTGCGGGCCGCCTCGATCGCCACACCGAGCTCGGCGGTCGTTTGCTCTAGACGCGCGTTCTCTTCCCTGAGCCGGTCGATCGTTCGCTCCAGCTCAACCGTCGGGCGCTCGGCATTTTCCATGCCGCGCCAGTACGACCAGGCGCTCGCAACAGCGATCACCCCGACGAAGAACGAGATCTTGACGACACGGGCCCGGACCCGCCGCCGGCGGGAGCGCCTCGCATGATCGCTGCGTCCCAAGTGCATCCGGACTCTTCGTCTGTCGGCGCCTTGGCCTT
>JBHICL010000352.1:0-3913 GCA_046759605.1 Alphaproteobacteria bacterium
CTAATCGCGCTTTCTCCGCTGTGCCCGATCCCCGACGCCGAGGAGCCTGTCCACCAGGCGCGGCGCGAGGCCGACGGCGTTGCCGACATCCTTGAGCCGCGCCCAGTCCACGGGGCTTTCCACTAGGTCGGCGAGCACGTCGATCAGATGGCGTCGCGATGTTTCGGCCTCCCGGCTTGCCTCCCCGACCAGCGCCTCAGCCTGTTGGCGCGGCATGTGGGCCGCCAACGCGAACGCCGCCGCTTCGGCGAGCAGGAGGCCGTTCGAGGCGTCGATGTTGAGACGCATCCGGTCCGCTCGCACCTCGAGACGCTCGAGGAGGTTCGCGCCATGGCGCAGAGCAGCGCCGGCGCACGAGGCCATCTGCGGCAACGTCGCCCACTCCATCATCCAGCCGGGACCGCCGCGCTCGTGCTCCTGTATCATCGCCTGATGGGCGTTGGCGAGGAGGCCGGCGTTCAACCGAGCCAGCGCGACCAGCGTCTCCGCCGCGATCGGGTTCACTTTCTGGGGCATGGTGCTGGAGCCGCCGCGCCCCGCGCCGCCGTCCCGCACCTCCCCCACCTCCGACTGCGCGAGGAGGACGAGATCCTGCCCCATCTTGCCGAGGCTGCCGGTCACCAGCGAGAGCCATCCCGCCGCCTCGGCCATCCCGTCGCGCTGGGTATGCCAGGGCAGCGCCGGCGCCGCGAGCCCGAGCTCCTCGGCGAGGGCCTCCATGACCTCGATACCTTCCGCGCCCAATGCGGCGAGGGTGCCCGAGGCGCCGCCCAGCTGGACGCACATGAGGCGGGGCTTCAGCTCGGCAAGTCTGTTCCGATGTCGCAACAAGGGCGCCAGCCACGCCGCCGCCTCGAGGCCGAACGTCGTGGGCGTCGCCTGTTGCGCGCGCGTCCGCGCCGCCATCACCGTTTCCCGATGCGTCTCGGCCAGTCCGGCGAGCAGGTCGATCAGGCGATCGAGACGGCCGGAGAGCGTGTCCAGAACCAGACGGAGCCGGAGCACGAGGGCCGTATCCACCACGTCCTGACTCGTCGCGCCCCAGTGAAGGAAAGGGGCCGCCTCCGCCCCGAGCCGCGCGCGGATCTGTTGGACGAGCCCGGCCACTGGAACGCCGGCGACCTCGGTCGCCTCGCCCAGCCGATCGGTATCGGCCGCAAACCCGGCTATCGCCTGCTCGATCGCCGCGGCGGCGGCTTCCGGGATGATGCCGAGGCGGGCCTCGACGCGGGCGAGCGCGGCCTCGACGTTCAGCATGGCGCGCACCTGCGCCGTGTCCGAGAACGCTTCCGCGACCTCCGCGTCTCCCAGCAGTCCGCCATAGATCGCGGAATCGAACGGCGTTACAGGCACGGGATCCTCACTCCTTCAGGCCGGCGGTTCGGGCGAGGTCAGACGTCGAAGAAGACGGTCTCCCGCTCGCCCTGCATATGGACGTCGAAGCGATAGATGACCCCGCCCGGCGTTTCCACGCGCTCCGCCAACAGCGTGCCGCGCCGTGCATCCTCCACCGTTCCAAGGACGGGATCCTCGCCATTGGCTCCTGTTTCGTCGGCGAAATAAAGGCGCGTGAAGGCGTGCACCAGCATCCCCCGCGCGAAGATGATCACGTTGACGTGCGGCGCCTGCAGGGTGTTGCCGCGGCCGGGGACCCGGCCGGGTTTTACGGTGTCGAACCGGAACGTTCCGGTCTCGTCGGTCGCGGCGCGCCCGAACCCGGTGAAGTGCGGATCGAGGGGCGCACCGTCGCGGTCATCGGACGGGTGGCTGTAGCGCCCTCGGGCATTGGCCTGCCAGATCTCGACCATCGCGTCGGGTATCGGCTCATCCCGCCCGTCGATCACGCGCCCCTCCAGGCGAACGTGCTCACCCTGGGTCTCCTCGGAGACGAGCACGTTGCCGGCGATGCCACGCCTGCCGTAGGGCTCCGGCGTCAGGCCATATGCGAAGAACGGTCCCACGGTCTGGGATGGGGTCTGGCCGGTCACGGCTCAGTCCTCCATCGGGGTGGCCTTGGGGCCGCGCAGCACGAAATCGAACACGTAGCCGAGCGCCCAACCCGGTTCGGTTGCTTCCATCGAGAACTGGGAGATCAGACGCCCGCGCGCCGCCGGATCGGGCACGCCTTTGAGAATTGGATCGAGGGGCAGCAGCGGATCGCCGGGGAAATACATCTGGGTGACGAGACGCGTCAGATAGCTCGGCCCGAACAGCGAGTAGTGGATGTGCGCGGGACGCCAGGCGTTGGGGTGATTGCCCCAGGGGTACGCGCCCGGCTTGATCGAAGTGAAACGATATCGGCCCTCGGCATCGGTCACACAGCGGCCGGCTCCGAAGAAGTTCGGATCTATGGGTGCGTCGTGCTGATCGACCACGTGGATGTAGCGCCCGGCCGCGTTGGCGTGCCAGATCTCGATCAGCGTGTCCGGGATCGGCCGCCCACCCTCGTCGAGAACGCGTCCGGTCACGATGATGCGCTCACCGAGCGGCGCGCCATTGCGCACCGCGTTCTTCGTGAGATCCGCGTCCAGCGGCGTCACCGCCTCGTGCCCGTAGACGGGTCCGGTCCGCTCGGACAGGGTCTGCTCGAGCGGCACCAGAGGCTTTGTCGGCCCCCTGAGGGCCGTCGATTTGTAGCCTTCGTACAGGTATGGAGGATGCGCGCTCCAGTCGCGCGGTCCGAAATCCTCGCCATCGGTCATCGCTCCCCTCCCGCTCCGCCGGGGCCGCCCTGCTCGTCGAGAACCGCCTTCGCGACCCGAAACGCCCTGTTGGCTGCGGGGACACCGGCATAGACGGCGACGTGGAGGAGGACCTCCCTGATCTCCTCGCGGCTCGCCCCGGTGTTGCGCGTCGCGCGGATATGCATGGCCAGCTCCTCGTCATGGCCGAGCGCCGCCAGCAATGCCACGGTCACGAGGCTGCGCTGGCGTTTGTCGAGCCCTGGCCGCGTCCAGATCGCGCCCCAGGCGTGTTCCGTGATATGGCGCTGAAAATCCGCGTCGAACTCACTCGTCCCCGCCTCGGCGCGATCGACGTGGGCGTCGCCGAGCACCGCCCGGCGCACCTTCATGCCTCTTGCATGGCTTTCGTCAGACAAGACCGTGCTCCCCGAGGAATTCGTGCATCAGTTTAACCACCGCCTCCGGCTGCTCGATACAAGGCAGATGGCCCGCCCTCTCGATCAGCTCGAAGCGCGCCGCCGGCATCGTGCGCGCGAAGTCGCGAACCAGATCCGGCGGCGTCGCGCCATCTTCGGACCCGCAGATAACCAGCGCCGGAAAGGGGATCGCGGCGGCCCTCTCGCGCAGATCGGCGTCGCGGATGGCTGCGCACGCGCCCGTATATCCATCGACCGATGTTCGTAGCAGAAGCGTCTGCCAGCCCCGATGTTCGGCTGTCCGCCTGTCGCGGAAGTTCGCCGTGAACCAGCGTTCGGTCACACCGTCCGCGATCGCCCCGAGCCCGCCTGTCCGCACCGCCTCGATTCTGCCGTTCCACAATTCCGCGTCGCCGATCTTCGCGGCGGTATCGCACAGGATCAAGGCACGAACGCGCCCGGGGTGCGTCGCCGCCGCCTCGAGGGCGATCAGGCCGCCTATGGAGACGCCGCACAGGACGGCCCGGTCGACCTCGCGCGCGTCCATGAGACGCAGCAGGTCGCCAGCCAGGACTTCGACCGTGTACGGCGGTGGCGTCGCCTCGGTCAGGCCATGTCCGCGCTTGTCGTAGCGGAGGCTTCGGATCGTGCTCCGGGCGTCGCTGACAACGTCGTCCCAGATCCGCAGATCGGTGCCGAGGGAGTTCGCGAAGACGACGGTCGTCGGGCCCGTGCCGTCGTCCCGGTAATGGACCGCCAGCTCATCCAGCACGACAAAGGGCATGTCACCGCCTGCTCGTTCGGGGTCGCTAG
>JBHICL010000353.1:0-3908 GCA_046759605.1 Alphaproteobacteria bacterium
ATTGGCGCGCCCGGGAAGACTCGAACTCCCAACCTTCTGATCCGTAGTCAGACGCTCTGTCCAATTGAGCTACGGGCGCACCGGGCTGGGCCGCGCGAGAGGTGCGAAGCCCCGGAAGGTGCGCGAAGTTAGTCAAATCGGCGGCCAAAGGCAAGCTGCCCGGCCCCGCGGCACCAGCTCGTCGGCCATTGCGCATCGCGAAAGCGGACTTGCCGCAGCTTGGCCCATTCAGTAACATCCCGCGCAAACCTGAGAAAAATACCGCCCTCCTCGGGGGAAGAGGCAGCGAGCAGGCGTACAACGGGGATATCGTACATGTCACGGTTTCGACTTGCGTCGACCGTCGTGGGGGTGACGTTCGTGCTTGGCGGCTGCTCGTTCGTCGATGAGACCTTGTTTCCCTCCAACGACCAAGAGCCCGAAGTCGCGGCGGCTTCCGAACCGATCGAGATCGCTCCCTCGGCGGCCGAAGCCGGCGCCGCGCCAAGCGCCCCGGAGCCGGTAGGGGTCACGCCCGGCGCCGATACGGGCACGGTCGTTGGCGCCCGGGTGGCCCAGCTGCGCGCCGACCTCGAGCGCATGCAGACGGCCATCGGCGAGCATCAGGCTCAGCTGCAGACGATCCAGGCCGAAGGGATCGAGGACGCGCAGCGATACAACTCGCTGGTTGCGTCGATCCAGTCGCGGCTCCAGGTCGGCACCACGCCGGGCAACCCCATCCTGGTACGCCAGTGGAACGAGGCGCAAAGCGTGCTCGACAAGATCAGCAGCGACATCGGCCGCATGAACAATCTGGCCAACCGCGTCGCCGGCGACAGCTCCCTCGCCGCTTTCGTTCTCGAGTCCACCCGGGCCACGTTCGGGCTCTCGGGCGCCGTCGACGAGGACCACCGCCAGCTCAGAATCCTCGAGGACGAGGTCAACCGTACCGTGGTGGAGATCGACCGGGTCCTGAACGAGCTCAACACCGACATCACCCGTCAGTCGAACTTCATCGGGCGCGAGCGCTCGAACCTGACGGTGCTCAGCCTCGCGGTGAAGAACGGCGAGCTGTTCGGCACCAGCCTGTCGAACCGCGCCTTCGCCTCGGCGGCACCGGTGGCGGGGGCGAGCCAGGTGACCGGCGACCCGAGCCGGCGTCCGCTGGTGCTGATCCGCTTCGACCAGGAGACCGTCGACTATGAGCAGCCTCTGTTCACGGCCGTGAGCGAGGCGCTCGAACGACGACCCGACGCCTTGTTCGACCTCGTGGCGGTGACCCCCAATCGCGGCACACCGGCGCAGGTCGCGCTTAGCGCCAGCGCGGCTCGTCGCAACGCCGAGCGGGTGCTGCGGTCGCTCTCGGCCATGGGCCTCCCGGCCGATCGGGTCAACGTGAGATCGCTGTCGAGCAACGACGCCCAGGTCGCCGAGGTCCACCTCTACGTTCGCTGACAGCCGCCGACGGTCGCTTCTTCGCGAGCCGGGGTGGCCGCGGCCCCGCGACTCATCCATATTGGTTCCATGATGACGCACCCGCTTCATCGCCGGCTCGCCGCCGCGTTCGTCCTCCTCGTGGCCGGTCTCGCCGATGCGGGGGCCGAGAACGACAGCCTCGACCCGGCCGACGCCGCGGCCATTCGCCAGGTCATCGAGAGCCAGATCGCCGCCTTCGCTCGCGACGACGGCGAGGAGGCGTTCTCCTACGCAAGCCCCGGTATCCGAGAATTGTTCGGGACCGTCGAGAACTTCATGGCCATGGTGAGGGGCGGCTATCAGGCGGTCTACCGGCCCCGGGAGGTCCGATTCCAGGACACGGTTCCGCTCCCCGGCGGACATGCGGCGCAACGGTTGGTCGTGGTCGGGCCCGACGGCCGGGTCGTCGTGGCGTTCTATCGGATGGAGCGGCAGTCCGACGGGAGTTGGCGGATCGGCGGTGTCCAGCTGCTCCCGCTTCCCGAACGCGCCACCTGAACTCGGCCGCTCGCGCCCACGAGAATTGCGCCGGCCGGCGCTTGCGGCTTTAATGCCCGGCACCGGTTGCGCGGCGATCGGGCGGCACGGAAGGTGGCGATGACCAGCAGATACCAGAAGGGCTTCCCGGTTTCCTGGGACCAGCTGCACCGGGACGCCAAGGCGCTCGCTTGGCGGCTCACGGAGAAGGGACCGTGGCGAGGCATCGTCGCCATCACCAGGGGCGGCCTGGTTCCCGCCGCCATCGTCGCGCGCGAGCTGGAGATCCGCCTTGTGGACACGGTCTGCATCTCGTCCTACGAGCACCAGGACCAGGGCGGGCTCACGGTCCTCAAAGCCGTCGACGACGACGGCGACGGTCTGCTTATCGTCGACGATCTCGTGGACACGGGCCGGACCGCGAAGCTCGTGCGGGACATGCTGCCTCGGGCGCACTTCGCGACGGTCTACGCCAAGCCGGCGGGGCGGCCGACGGTCGATACGTTCATCACGGAGGTGAGCCAGGACACCTGGATCTATTTCCCCTGGGACATGGAGCTGCAGTTCGTCCAACCCATCGCGGCGGAACGACCGGACTGACCGGCCAGCCGTGACCGGCCTTGCCGCCTAGGCCATCCGCATGATCCTCAGACGGGGGTCGAGCACGTCGCGCAGGCCATCGCCCAGCAGATTCAAACCCAGCACCGCAAGAGCGATGGCGAGACCCGGGAAGATGGCCAGCGTCGGATCGATCGCCATCATCGTCTGCGCGTCGAACAGCATGCGGCCCCAGCTGGGGTGCGGCGGCTGGGTGCCCAGCCCGAGATAGCTGAGCGCCGCCTCGGCCAGGATCGCGACCGCGAATTGGATCGTCGCCTGCACGATCAGTACCGACGATATGTTCGGCAGCACGTGATCGACGGTGATCCTCAACGGACCCTTGCCGATGGCCAGGCCGGCGCGGGTGTACTCGAGTCCCCAGACCTGGAGCGCCGCCCCGCGGGCGACGCGGGCGAACACGGGAACGTTGAAGATGCCGATGGCGATGATCGCGTTCACGGCGCCGGGCCCCAGGAAGGCGGTGATCAGCAGCGCGGATATGATCGCCGGAAAGGCGAACACCACGTCGGCGCCGCGCATCACCAGCTCGTCGATCCAGCCGCCCCGCGCCGCCCCCCAGGCTCCCAGCGCCACACCGAACAAGAGCCCGATCCCGACCGCGACCACGCCCACCGCAATGGAGTTCCGCGCGCCCACCATGATGCGCGACAGCACGTCGCGGCCGAACTGGTCGGTGCCGAGCCAGTGCGCCGGGCTCGGTCCCTGCAGACGCTCGGAGACGGCGATCGCGTCGATCTCGTAAGGCGTCCACAGGAACGAGGCCAGCGCCATGAGCACCATGGCGGCGGTGAGCGCGGCGCCCGCCACGAAGCTCGGGTGCCGTCGTCCCTGGCTCAGTCGCGCGAGGATTCCCGTCCGGATCATGCCTGTGTCTTGGGCCGCGGGTCGATTGCCGCGTAGGCGACGTCGACCGCGAAATTGATGAGCACCACCAGCGCCACCAGAAGCATCGATACGTCGCGGACGACGATGATGTCGCGCTGGCTCACCGCCTGGAAGATCAGCCGGCCCAACCCCGGCAGGAAGAACACGTTCTCGACGACGATGGAGCCGGCCAGAAGGAACGCGAGCTGAAGCCCGAGGATGGTGGTCATCGGAATAAGGGCGTTACGCAGCACGTGCTTGACGAGGATCGCGCGCTCTCCCACGCCCTTGGCCCGCGCCGTGCGTACGTAGTCGGCCCGCATCGTCTCCAGCATCGACGACCGGGTGACGCGGGCGAGGATCGCCGCCTCCGGAAGACCGAGCGCGATCGCGGGAAGCAGCAGCGACCGCAGCGCCGCGCCGATGCCGGCTTCCCAGCCCGGGAAACCGCCGGAGGGGAACCAGCCCAGGGTCACCGCGAACAGAAGCAC
>JBHICL010000354.1:0-3907 GCA_046759605.1 Alphaproteobacteria bacterium
GTTCAGGCCGTGACGGCGCGACGACGGGCAACCGCTTGGTGCGGTTGACCGATCTTCTGGCCTGACTTCTGATTGCTGCTCAGCAGCTCGCCTTCGGCGCGCTGCGCGGAAAGAACGATGTCGAAACCCAGCTCTTGGGCCCAGGCGCAGACACCGGCCAACGACGGCTCGGCCTTGCGCCGCTCCCAGCGACCAAGCGCTGACTTGTTGACGCCGATGCGGGCGGCGAGATCCTTCTGGCGCAGACCGAGGCGGCGCCGACGCTGGCGCAATTGCGAAACGAGTTGGGCGGGCAGAGTCACGGCAAAGGGGGGAAACCTCACGCATTTCAGTGCGTTGCTGGCCGACTTTAACACATCGGCTGAGAAACGGCGAATGTGCCGGATGCGTCCTGACGATGGTGAAACGTCCGCGCGCGCGGCCTATCTATGTCGTGTACTGCGTAGGTAAAGTTGGCACCCGGGTGAAACTGAACGAGGACAACAGCCTGACGCTCAGATGGTCATGAGGCGCCGCGCCAGGCGCCGTACAGGGAGCTCATTAGGAGGAGCAGAGACACGTCTCACAGTCGCGAAGCTAGGCCGCACGTGCTGCTGCTCACGGGGCCGCCTGGCGTGGGCAAGACCACGGTGATTCGGCGTGTCGCCGCGCAGCTCGAGGGCAAGCGGCTCAGGGGCTTCTACACGGAGGAGATCCGCGAGGGCGGCGACCGGCGGGGCTTTCGCCTGGTGAGCTTTGACGGCAAGGAGAACGTCATCGCGCACGTCGCTGTTCCCAAGGCCCAGCGTGTTGGCAAGTATGGCGTCGACGTGACGGCCCTGGACGAGGCGGCGTCGCTGCTTGTGCCCGATCCGGCGGCGCAGCCCTACCTCGTGGATGAGATCGGCAAGATGGAGTGCCTCTCCGAACGCTTCGTCGCGGCGATGCGAGGCCTGCTGGCGGGCCAAACGCCTGTCGTGGCCACGGTCGGGCTGCGCGGCGGCGGCTTCATCGCCGAGGTCAAGCGGTCGAAGGAGTGCCTTCTCTGGGAGGTGACCGTTGCAAATCGGGACGAGCTGCCGTCTCGTCTCGTGTCGTGGCTTGCGGAGACGGCGCCGCCTGCGCAGCATGGTCCGGCATAGGATTGGTCCTCCGAGACTGGAGGACGCGCGGACCGCGGCCAAGGGCCATTGGGCCTGCTGTGGCTTCTGAAAACCCTTGTGCCTACCAAAAACTCTGTCTACCGCAGGAAACCTTGGATTTTCGCCTGACGGCCTGCGACAAGTCCACTGAGGGAGGTCCAGATCAGCCCGGATCGATTAAATAGAAGCGACACTCCAGCCTCTGCTCGCTTGTCGGTCTGCCGTCCGTTCGGTAGAACGGCGAGTGAAGGGGTTGACCGGACGGCAATTTTCCGCTGGGGAATCCGGCAGGAGCCAGGAGATGACTGGGATGACAGTAGGGAACGAAACATGGATTTTCGGCAGCGGCTCGCTAATGTGGAACCCAGGCTTCGACCATCTAGAGGTCCAACCGGCGCTGCTTCGCGGCTACCACCGGGCATTCTGCATCTATTCGCATTACGCCTGGGGCACGCTAGAGCGTCCCGGCCTGGTACTGGGGCTTCTCCCCGGCGGCTCGTGCCGTGGCCGCGCTTTCTGCATCGCTCGGGAGCAGACGGAGTCGGTGCTGGCTTATCTGGACGACCGCGAAAGCGCCCCCTACCGGCGTGTCTTGGTGCCTGTGGCGCTGCGGGAGCGCACGGTTGAGGCTCACACTTATGTCGCCAATCCTGATCACCGGCAATTCGCCGGAAAGCTCACCCCAGAGCCCGCCGCCGACTTTATTTTACAAGGGAAGGGCCATAGAGGATCGTCTCGCGAGTACCTCCAAAACACCGTCCGCCATCTGGACGAGTTGGGCATTAGGGAGGGTCCCTTACACCGCCTGCTGGACTTGGTCGAGATGGCGGGCAGCGCGGCCCGAACGCGCTGCGGAGACAGCCCGTAGCCGGCGCGCAATTTTTTCATCTCGGGTTCCTTGTGCTTGGTCTCCTTATCGTCAGCGTCGGTTGGCTTGACCGCCTGCATGGCTGGGAAGATAAGCGCATCCTCCTTGCTGGACCCAGATCTCGCCAAAACTCTCTCGCGAAATCTGGACAGGGTTTCGGAGGTCAGGTCAGTACCATTGCTCTGTCATCTTGGCTAGGCTTGGTCTGCCTTGATCGGGGGGCGAATTGCCGAGGGACGAATCAACAGGAAATTAGCAGCGATCTTGTACGCCGAGGGAGCGGTATACAGCCGGCTGACCGGCGCGGACGAGGAAGGCACTTACAAGACCCTAAATGACTGCCTCGACGCTATGGCCGAAGCGATTGGGCGCCACGACGGCCGGGTTGTCCACTACGCCGGCGATGCGGTGTTGGCCGAGTTCGCCACTGTCATCGCCGCCGTCACATGTGCAGTCGAAATCCAGGGCCCCATAACCCTGAAACGGGAGACATTGCTATAAAGTCACTATGGCGATAACTCAGGACATGCCGCATCGGCTCGCAATGATACGGTCTTAGCAAATTAGATCTCGTTTACGGCTCGTAAGAGGAGATGAGTTCAATGAATAAAGAACAACTGGTTGCGGCGGTGAATTCCGCCAATGTGCGTCTGATCCGTTTCCTATACTGTGATAACGGAGGTGTTATCCGCGGCAAGTTAGTTCACAAGGATAGTCTCTCCAAACGATTGGAAACAGGGGTCGGGCTGACGGTCGCCATGCAGGCCTTCAACATGCTCGATCAGTTACAGCCATGTGAAGGGATGGGACCAGTTGGGGAGATTCGCTTGGTCCCCGACCCCGACAGCTTCGTCGTCTTGCCCTACGCACCCAACAGCGCCGCCATGATGTGCGACATGCTCACCTTGGAGCGGGAACCTTGGGCGGCCTGCCCCCGCGGCTTCCTGAGGCGGATGGTTGGACGGGCGGATGATCAGGGCATGACGTTTCAGGCCACGTTGGAAAACGAGTTTTCTCTGCTCCTTCCAGACGACCAAGGCGGCTATGCGCCGATAGAAACCGGGGGTTGTTTCAGTTCGGTCTCCATGACCGGTGCCGCCGAGGTCATGAACCACATCGTCTCGGCCATGGAAGATCAGGGCATCGCCATCGATGCCTATTACCCGGAGCTCGGACACGGCCAGCACGAACTGCCCATTCGCCACGCCCCCGTCCTACGCGCCGCCGACAATCAGATCTGGCTGCGCGAGACCGTGCGCGGCGTGGCCCATAAGCACGGCATGCTCGCCTCGCTGGCGCCCAAGCCGCTCCCGGAGCAGGCCGGCAATAGCGCCCACATTCACTGGAGCGTTTGGGATTTAGAGGGCAAAACCAATTTGCTCTACGATCCAAAGGATGAGTATGGGCTTAGCAAGATCGGATACCATTTAGTTGCAGGTGTATTGGCCCATCTGCCTGGCCTGCTGGCCTTAACCGCCCCCAGCTACAACTCTTACCGGCGCCTGCAACCGCACTTTTGGAGCAGTGCCTATACCTCTTGGGGGCCCGACAATCGTGAAGCCTCGGTGCGTATTGCTTCCGGCTTATGGGGGCGCGAGCCCGAAAGCGTCAACCTGGAATTCAAACCCAGCGATCCAAGCAACAATCCGTATCTAGCGCTAGGTGGTCTCATCGCGGCGGGGCTTGACGGTGTGGCGCGCCAACTCGATCCCGGGCAAGTGACCCTCATCGATCCGGCGAATTACAGCGCCGAAGAGCAAGCTGCCCGGGGGATCGAACGGTATCCGACGACGCTGGACGCCGCCCTCGACGCCCTCGAGCAAGACGAGGTGCTGATGGACGCCCTGGGATCAGACCTGAGCCGGTCTTATCTGACGGTGAAGCGCTCTGAATACGCGGCCTTCGCCGCCGAGGATCT
>JBHICL010000355.1:0-3903 GCA_046759605.1 Alphaproteobacteria bacterium
AACGGCTTCGACGAGGCGCGCCCGTAATACGTGCGCGAGCCACTTGAAACAAGCGAAAGCCGGCCCCTGACAGCAAGCCATAAAAACTCGTCCGAGAGGGAGGATTTCGCCTTGATACCGGCAAAGTTCGAATATCACCGGCCGCGGAGCATCGACGAAGCGGTCGCGCTCTTGGGCCGCTTCGGCGACGACGGAAGGGTTCTGGCCGGCGGACATAGCCTCATTCCGATGATGAAGCTGCGGCTGGCCGAACCATCGCACCTCGTCGATATCAACGGGATCTCGGAGCTGAAAGGCATAGCCGAGAAGAGCGGTGTATTGACGATCGGCGCCGCCACCACACAGGCGGACCTGCTGGCGTCCGATGTCATACGCGAGAAGTGCCCAATACTGATCGAGACGGCGGAAGTCGTCGCCGATCCCCAGGTGCGGTACTGCGGTACCCTCGGCGGCAACGTCGCCAACGGCGATCCGGGAAACGACTACCCGGCGGTTATGATTGCCCTGAGCGCGACGTTCACGCTGCGCGGCCCCGACGGTGTGCGGCAGGTCGCGGCCGACGGCTTCTATCGGGGCATCTTCGATACCGCGCTGGGAGAAGGCGAGCTTCTCGCAGAGATCAACATCCCTGTGCCCGCCGCCGGTCACGGCTACGCCTACGAAAAGATGAAGCGGAAGGTCGGCGATTACGCGACGGCGGCGGCGGCGGTGGTTCTGACGATGAGCGGCGGCACATGCGAAAGCGCCACCATCGCACTCACCAACCTCGGCTCGACCCCGCTCAAGGTGAGCGCCGGCGCCGCCGCGCTGGTGGGCAAGGCGATAGACGAAGCCGCCATCGAAGAAGCAGCCCGCGACGCGGTCGAGGTCGCCGATCCCGCGAGCGACCTCAGAGGACCGGCCGCCTATCGCAAGCAGATGGCCGGCGAAATGACGCGGCGCGCCCTCAAGCGGGCGTTGCAGCGCGCCCAGGGAGCATGAGCCATGGCAGAGATACCGATCTCTCTCAACGTGAACGGCGAGGAAGTCTCCGCCACCGTCGAGCCGCGGGAGCTCTTGATCCATTTCCTGCGCGAGCGGCTGGGCCTCACGGGCGCCCACACGGGCTGCGAGACCAGCCACTGCGGCGCCTGCACGGTGGATCTCGACGGCAAATCGGTCAAGTCCTGCACCGTCTTCGCGGTCCAGGCCGATGGTGGAGAGCTGACGACCGTCGAGGGACTGGCCCAGGGCGGCGAGCTGCACCCGCTGCAGCAGGGCTTCATGGAACAGCACGGCCTGCAATGTGGGTTCTGCACGCCTGGCTTGCTGATGCGTTCCCACCGTCTGTTGCAGGAAAACCCCAACCCGACGGATGACGAGATTCGTCGGGGCATCTCCGGGAACCTGTGCCGGTGCACCGGCTATCAGAACATCGTCAAGGCGGTCCGTTATGCCGTCGATCAGCTAAGCCAAAAGGAGGCTGCCGAATAATGACCGACACCGACGTGGCCCCGGCGGCAGAACGGGAGAAGCACCTCCGCGGGATCGGAAGCGACCGCAGGCGCAAGGAAGACGTGAGGTTCATACAGGGCAAGGGCAACTATCTCGACGACGTCAAGCTGCCCAATATGGTGTTCGGCGATTTCGTCCGCAGCACCCTCCCCCACGCCCGCATCAAGTCCATCGACGCCGAAGCCGCGAAGGCGCTGCCGGGTGTCCTGGCGGTCTTGACGGCGGAGGATCTGAAGCCGCTCAATCTGCACTGGATGCCGACCCTGGCCGGCGACACCCAGGCCGTGCTGGCGGACGAGAAGGTGCACTTCCAGAATCAGGAAGTGGCCTTCGTCGTGGCCGAGGACCGCTACATCGCGGCCGACGCGATCCAGCTCGTGGACGTCGACTACGAGCCGCTGCCGGTCCTTGTCGACCCCAATGCGTCGATGGCGGCTGACGCGCCGATCCTGCGCGAGGACGCCAGGGACAAGGACGAGGTGGGTCAGGGACCTCGGAAACATCCGAACCACATCTTCTCATGGAATGTCGGCGACAAGGAGGCGACCGACCGGGCCTTCGACGCGGCGCCGGTGACGGTGAAGGAGGAGATGCTCTACCAGCGCGTGCACCCTTGCCCTCTGGAGACCAGCGGCTGCGTGGCCGCCATGGATCCCGTGCGGGGCGAGCTTACGCTCTACGGCACGTTCCAGGCGCCCCATGTGGTGCGCACCGTCGTCTCCCTGATCGCCGGCCTGCCGGAGCACAAGATCAGAGTGATCGCCCCCGACATCGGCGGCGGTTTCGGCGGCAAGGTCGGCGCCTATCCCGGCTACGTGTGCGCGACCGTCGCCTCGATCGTGCTCGGCCGGCCGGTAAAATGGGTGGAAAGCCGCATCGACAACCTCTCCACGACGGCCTTTGCCCGCGACTACCACATGACCGGCGAGCTGGCGGCGGACAATGACGGCCGCATTCAGGCGCTGCGCGTCGGCTTGCTGGCGGATCACGGCGCATTCAACTCGCACGCACAGCCCAGCAAGTGGCCGGTCGGGTTCTTCAACATCGTGACCGGCAGCTATGACATTCCCGTCGCCCACGTGGCCACCGACGGGGTCTACACCAACAAGGCGCCCGGGGGCGTCGCCTACCGCTGCTCGTTCCGGGTGACGGAGGCGTCCTACCTGATCGAACGCATGATGGATGTCCTGGCGCAGAAGGTGGGCGTGGACAAGGCCGAGATTCGCCTGCGCAACTTTATCCAGGCCGAGAGCTTCCCGTATCAGTCGGCGCTGGGCTGGGAATACGACAGCGGCGACTACGTGACGGCGCTCAAGAAAGTCATGGAGGCGGTGGACTACCCGGCGCTCAGGCGGGAGCAGGAGGACAAGCGCCGCGCCGGCGAGCTCATGGGAATTGGAATCGCGACGTTCACGGAGATCGTGGGCGCCGGACCCACACGCAACTGCGACATCCTGGGAATCGGCATGTTCGATAGCTGCGAGATCCGTGTCCACCCCACCGGAAGCGCCATCGCCCGGCTCGGCACCAAGTCCCAGGGGCAGGGCCACGAAACGACGTATGCTCAGATCATAGCCTCGGAACTGGGCATCCCATCCGACGACATCACGATCGAGGAAGGCGACACGGATACCGCGCCCTACGGCCTGGGCACCTATGGATCACGCTCGACGCCGGTTGGCGCCGCGGCGGCCGCACGGGCGGCGCGCAAGATCCGGGCCAAGGCGCGCAAGATCGCCGCGCACATGCTGGAAGTCGGCGAGGACGACCTGGAATGGGACGTGGACAGGTTCCGTGTCCGCGGTCTGCCGGAGCGGTCGGCGCCCATGAAGGACATCGCCATGGCCGCTTACAGCAACCGGCCGGAGGGGATGGAGCCGGGCCTGGAGACTGTGGACTATTACGATCCGCCCAACTTCACCTATCCCTTCGGCGCTTATATCTGCGTGGTCGATGTCGACCGTTACACCGGCGAGGTCAAGGTCAGGCGGTTCTATGCCCTCGACGACTGCGGGACGCGGATCAATCCCATGATCATCGAAGGCCAGGTGCACGGCGGTTTGACGGAAGCCTTCGGCATCGCCATGGGTCAGGAGATTGCTTATGACGAGAGCGGCAACGTTTTGGGGGCGAGCTTCCTCGACTATTTCCTGCCCACGGCCGTGGAGACCCCGGTGTGGGAGCTCGACCACACGGAGACGCCATCGCCGCACCACCCCATCGGTGCGAAGGGCGTCGGAGAGTCCCCCAACGTCGGCGGCGTATCGGCGTTCTCCAACGCCGTGATCGACGCGTTCGCTCACCACGGCGTCACGCACATGCCGATGCCGCACACCCCCTGGCGGGTATGGGAGACGATCGATCGCCTGGGCCTGAACAAATAGCGCCGCAAGAGCAGTGAAACCGGAA
>JBHICL010000356.1:0-3886 GCA_046759605.1 Alphaproteobacteria bacterium
CACCGCATGCGCGGCGAGGTTCTTATGATCGCGGATAGGCCGGAAGAGGCCGAGGCATCCTTTCTACGGGCGCTCGAAGTGGCGCGAAGGCAGTGTGCGCGGCTATGGGAGCTGCACGCGGCCAAATCCCTCGCCCGCCTTTGGCGGGACCAGGGCCGCAGCGCTGAAGCCCGCGACCTGCTCGCCCCCGTCTACAACTGGTTCACCCAGGGCCTCGATACGCCCGTCCTCAAGGATGCTAAGGCGCTCCTCGACGAATTGTCGTAGCTCCTTCCCGTGTCTCCGGCTCAGCCGGCGAGCAAGGCGCGCATGAACCGCGCCTTGTGGCGGCGCTGCCAGTCCGCGAGATCCCAGGGCGCGCGGGAAACCGGGGGACGGCGGGCCACGAAGAAGCGCGCGCTCACCACGCCCAGCTCGGCAACATGGACCGGTCCCTCGACGATGGCGTACTGGTGGCCCTCGTAGCGCACAAGGCGCCTCTCCATGGCCGGGGTGATGCCCTGGACCAGGAGGCCCTGCACGGTCGCCTGCCGCTCCGCCGCCGGGACCAGAAGGGGATAGCTCCCCCCCGGCGCACGGATCCGCAGGTAGCCTTCGAGGGTCGCCGGCCTCGGGCGCAGGCGCGCCGCCGCCGCGCCGAGCACGGCCCCGCGCACGTCCGGGTCGAGCAGGGTCCCGTACCAGAAGTGACGCACCGGCCGCTCACGCAGTGACGATCGCTTCCGCGGTCATGCCCTCCCCTCGTCGGAAGCCTCCACGACCACCGCCATCGCCGAATCGCCGGCGGCGCAGCCCGTGAACAGCCCGAGTCCGCCGCCGCGCAGCACCAGCTCCTCGATGAGCTCGATAATGAGCCGCAACCCGGTCGGCCCTTGGGGATGCCCGAAAATCAGCGAGCTGCCGAAGTTGTTCATGCCGTCCAGATCGATGCCCGTCTCCCGCGCGAAGACGATGTCGTTCACCGCGTACGGATTGTGGGTCTTGACCACGTCGATGCGGTCGATCTCGAGCCCCGACGCCTCGAGCGCGCGTCTGGCCGCGGGCAACGGCGCCGCCGGCATGAGGCCAGGCCGAACGCGCGCCTGCCCGACGCCACGGAGTCTTATGGCGATCCCCGGCTCCACCGAGAGCGCCCCGGCGCGCTCCGCCGTCGTGAGGACCATCCCGGCGTTGCCGTCGGCCGGGTGGGTCTGGCCGCCGAGGGTCACCGTCCCTCCCGGGAGGACCGGCTGGAGACCATCCAGCTTCTCTCGGGTCGTCGGATAGATGCCCTCGTCGCCCTCCAGCACGCCGACCGTCCGGCGCGCCTTGGCGTCAGGCACCTCGAGGGGCAGCTTCATGAACCGGCGATGGAAAGCGCGGTCATGGGCCAGCGCGTCCTGGTACTGCTCGTACCGGCGCAGCACCACGTCGTGCTGCTCCGCCGTGGTGATCTGCCATTCGCGGGCCACGTTCTCCGCCGACCGCAGCACCGTGCCCCCGCCCCCCAGATCGACCTCGAAGTTGTCGAGCACCCAGTTCTCGATGTCGGGAGCGCCAGCGGCGGCGTTCGGGTTCGGATAGTGGACCACGGGCGAGTTGCTGGTGCGATCGCACGCCACGAGAAGCGATACGTTGGCGACGCCCGCCGCGATCTCCCCTGCCGCCGTGGCGACCCCCCGCGCGCCGGTCGCGCAGGCTTGGGATACGGTGGGCCCGGCTACCTCGGTCCTGCCGAGGAGCGACATGAGCCACGGCACGCCCCAGAAACTCTGCTGCTGGGGCACCGTGATCCCGAGGACCCCGTGGTCGATCTCGTCCAGCGGAATACCGCGTTCGGCAAGGGCATCGCCGGCGATGCGAGCCGCGAGGCGAACGCTGTCGAGATGCGCGAGGCTGCCTTGCCATCGCGCGAACGGCGAGCACCAATACCCGCCGTAGGGAATACGGACCTCGGTCACTCTTCGAACTCGGCGCCGCGCTTTTCGAGGAAGGTCTCGATGCCCTTGCGCGCGTCCTCCGTGGTCTGAGTCAGCGCGGCCGCCAGGGACTCCGCGAACAGGCCCGACTGTCCCGGCGCCTCGCCGATGTGCGCGAGGGCGTTCAGGATCATGTAGTTGGACATGGCCGCGTTGCCCGCGATCTGCTCCGCCAGCTCCATGGCCCTCGCGAACGCCTCGCCGGGCGGCACCAGGTAGTGGGAGAGTCCCAGCCGCTCCCCCTCCGCCGCGTCGTAGCGCCGTCCAGTAAGCATCATCTCCACCACCCGGCTCACGCCCACGATTCCCGCGACCCGCACGCTGGCGCCGCCGCCCACGAAGATGCCGCGCCGGCCTTCCGGCAGCTGGTAGAAGGCGGTCTCGTCGGCGACCCGGACGTGCGCCGCCGCAGCGATCTCGAGCCCGCCGCCGACGACCGCCCCCTGCATCGCGGCAAGGACCGGGCGACCCCCGAACTGGATCTTGTCGGTCACCTGGTGCCAGTAACGCGAATGCCGGACCACGTCGAACGGCGCCCGGTCCTTGTGCTCGGCGAGATCCAGGCCGGCGCAGAAATGCTCCCCGTTGCCACAGATCACCACGGCCCGATCGCGCTCGGTCAACGCATCGAAGACGCGCTCGATGTCGCCCATGAGCGCATCGTTCACGGCGTTGCGCTTGTCCGGCCGGTTGAGCCGCAGGATGGCCACGCGGCCCCGCCGCTCGCTCTCGACAATCGCGGACGAAATGATCGGCTTCGCCATTCCCCAAGGCCCGATTGCATGGCCGGCCGGCAAAGAGCGTAGATGGATTCGCGGGACGGCTCAAATGCCGCGCGGTAGAGTAGCCGATAACCGGCAGCGAGGGAGGCGCAGCTTGGCGAAACATCGCATAGCCGTCATTCCGGGCGACGGCATCGGCAAGGAGGTGGTTCCGGAGGGAATACGGGTGCTCGAGGCGGCCGCCAGCCGTTTCGGCATCGGCTTCGCATGGGAGACCCTGCCGTGGAGCTGCGAAACCTACACGGCCACCGGCCGGATGATGCCAGAGGATGGACTGGACCGGCTCGCGGAGTTCGACGCCATCTTCCTCGGCGCCGTCGGCCGGCCCGACGTGCCCGACCACATCTCCCTATGGGGGCTCCTGATCCCCATCAGACGCCGATTCCAGCAGTACGTGAACCTGCGTCCGGTGCGGCTGTTCCACGGCGTCGAGGCGCCGCTGGCCGGGCGCGGCCCGGGCGATATCGACTACCTGGTGGTGCGCGAGAACAACGAGGGTGAGTACTCGGAGATCGGCGGCCGCCTCTACGCCGGCACGCCGGACGAGACCGTGATGCAGGAAAGCGTCTTCACCCGACGGGGCGTGGACCGGGTGCTCCGCTACGCCTTCGAGCTCGCGGGCGGGCGCGCCGCGAGGCACGTCACGTCCGCCACCAAGTCCAACGGCATCGTCCACACCATGCCCTATTGGGACGAGCGTTTCCGAGCCGTCGCGGCCGAGTATCCGGACGTGCGCACCAGCCAGTACCACATCGACATCCTGGCGGCTCATTTCGTCCTCCATCCGGACTGGTTCGACGTGGTGGTGGGAAGCAATCTGTTCGGCGACATCCTCTCGGACCTGGGGCCGGCGACGACGGGAACCATCGCCATCGCACCCTCGGCCAACATCAACCCCGAGCGCGACCACCCATCCATGTTCGAGCCGGTGCACGGCTCGGCGCCGGACATCGCCGGTGAGGGCGTCGCCAACCCCATCGGCCAGATCTGGTCGGGCGCCATGATGCTCGAGCACCTGGGAGACGCCGACGCGGCGGCCGCGATCGTGGGAGCGATCGAGAAGGTGCTTGCGGATGGCGGGCCCCGGACCCCGGACATGGGCGGCACGGCGACAACCGAGGAGCTCGGCAAGGCCATCGCGGCGGC
>JBHICL010000357.1:0-3883 GCA_046759605.1 Alphaproteobacteria bacterium
AAGCCGGCCTGGACGGGCGATTTCGCCGAGAACCCGGCGCTGGCTCGGGCCGGCGTCGCGAGCGAGGTCGGGATCCGTTCCGGAACCGCCCTTCCCGTGCTCGTTGGCCGGGACGTCGTCGCCATCCTCGAGTTCTTCACGCCGGACATCGTCGGATCGGACGAGACGCTGCTCGAGATCATGGGCTCCGTGGGCTTGCAGCTCGGCCGTGTCGTCGAACGCAAGCGCGCCGAGGAGACCCGTTTCAAGGCCGTCGTCGACAACATGCCCGCGGTCGTATCCCTGCGCGACCTCGACGGGCGATTCATTCTTGTAAATCAAAGGTACGAGGAGTTTTGCGGGGTCTCCAACGCGGCCGTGCGCGGAAAGACCGTCTATGAGGTGTTCTCCAAGCGGGATGCCGACGTGGCGGCCACACTCGATCAGGAGGTCATCCGCCGGCGCGAGGTCGTCGAGCGCGAGATCACCTACCGGCGGAACGGCGGGTCGCACATCTTCCACGCCGTCAAATTCCCTATCCACGATGCATCAGGCGAAATCACCGCCGTCGCCGGCGTCGAGCTCGACATTACCGGGCGCAAGGAGGCGGAGCGGGCGCTCGCGCAGGCAAGCGAAGCCAAGGACGCGGCGCTGCGCGAGCTTCAGGCGGTTCTCGATGCGATCGAATACGGGGTTCTGTTCGTTGATGCCGATCTCCGCCTGCGGCTGGCCAACCGCGCCTACCGCCAGATCTGGCAGATCCCGAGCGACTTCTTCACCCCCGAGCGCACGCTACGAGACGATATGCTGCTCACCCGCAGGAAGGGACTCTACGAGGTCTCGGACGATGAGTGGGAGAGCTACATCGCCGCGCGGATAGAGGAGATCCAGAGGGGCAAGGTCGGCCCGGACGAGATGCGGCTGGCGGACGGTCGGGTCCTGCAATACCAGTGCATCTCCCTGCCCGACGGCGGCAGGATGCTGACCTACTTCGACATTACGGACTTGAAGACGGCCGAGGAAGCGCTGCGCGCCAGCGAGAAGCGCTTGATCGACGCCATAGAGTCGATCTCCGAAGCATTCGCGCTTTGCGACGCCGACGATCGACTGGTCATCTGCAACAACAGATATCGCGAGGTCTTCTTTCCCGGTCACGAGGACCTGGTTCGCCTGGGCGAGACGTTCGAGTCGGTGCTCCGCGCCAACGTCGCCTTGGGGATGCTCAAGACGGATGACGAGGATGTTGAACCGCTCCTCGCGGATCGAATGGCGCGCCATCGCGATCCCACGGGCCCGTTCCTTCAGGAGCAGGGGGACGGGAGGTGGATCCAGATCAATGAACGCAAGACCGAGGATGGCGGCATCGTTGCAGTCGGCACCGATATCACGGAGCTGAAGCAGCAACAGGCGGCGCTGCGCGAGAGCGAGGAACGCTACGCGCTGGCCATGGCGGGCGCCAACGAAGGCCTGTGGGACTGGAAGCCCGAGTCCAACGAAATCGTCATCTCGGACACGATGAGATCGCTCCTGGGGTTGGATACCCTTGACCGGACGATTACGCCGGCCGATTGGGAGGCGCGGATCCACCCCGACGACCTCGAGCAGCACCTGGCCGCGGTCAAGGCGCACCTGCGCGGCAAGACCGAGCTCTTCACCTCGGAATACCGGGTGCTCGGCCGGGACGGACAGTATCGGTGGGTCCTGAACCGCGGCCTCGGCCTACGGGACGAAACGGGCCGCGTCTACCGGATGGCGGGCTCGCTTGGCGACGTCACGGCACGCAAACGGGCCGAAATCAGGTTGAAGGAAGCCAGGGACCAAGCCATGCAGGCGACCCAGGCCAAGAGCCAGTTCCTGGCCAACATGAGCCACGAGCTGCGCACCCCCCTGAACGCGATCATCGGGTTCACGCAGCTCGTCATGGAGCGCGCCGGGGAAGCCCTGCCGTCCAGGCAGCACGAGAATCTGAAGAAAATCCTGGTTAGCGCCGAGCATCTGCTCGCCCTCATCAACGACGTTCTCGATCTCTCGAAGATCGAGGCCGGCCACATGGAGGTCCATCCCACCGACGTCGATCTGGCGCACTTGGTCGAGCTGTGCCTGCGCACCGTCGAGCCCATGGCCGCGGGGCGCGAGCTTCGTCTGATATCGCAGGTCGGCCGAGACCTGCCGACACTGCACACGGACCAGAACAAGCTGCGCCAGATCCTCATCAATCTGCTCAGCAACGCCGCGAAGTTCACCGACAGTGGAGCGGTTACGGTCTCCGCGGAGCATGTCGAGGATCTGGTCCGCATCAGCGTCGCCGACACCGGCATCGGCATAGCCGAGGATGCGCTCGAGTTCGTGTTCGACGAGTTCCGCCAGGCCGACGAAAGCACCACCCGTGAGCACGGAGGAACGGGCCTCGGACTGGCCATCACCCGCCGCCTCGCACGCCTGCTGGGCGGCGACGTCGCCGTCCGCAGCAAGCTGGGCGAGGGCTCGACATTCACGGTCGTGGTCCCTGTTACCTATTCGGCCACGCGCCCGCCGGCGAAAGCCCGGCCCCAGGCGGCGGAGGAAAGCGGCGATGAAAGAGCGCGGGACGGACCGCTGGTGCTCGCCATCGACGACGATCCCAACGTGATCTACCTGCTCCGCGAGCATCTCGCCGACGCCGGCTACCGCGTGATCGGCGCCACCGGGGGCGAGGAAGGCATTCGCAAGGCGAAGCTGCTCAAGCCGTTCGCCATCACCCTCGACATCATCATGCCGAACCACGACGGCTGGGAGGTCCTGAGGGCCCTCAAGGCGGACGAGGCGACTCGCGACGTTCCCATCATCGTGCTGTCGATCCTCGACGAGAAGGACCGTGGCTTTCGCCTGGGCGCATTCGATTATCTGCTGAAACCGTTCGACCGCGACATGGTGTTGTCGACGTTGAAGCGCATCGCGCCATTCGAGGGCCGTGTTCTGGTGGTCGACGACGACCCCATGGTGGGCGACCTGATCGAGCAGATCCTGGAGGACCGTCCCTACGAGATAGACAAGGCACGTGACGGCGTCGAAGCTCTCAAGATCATAGAGAAACGACGGCCGGACGTCGTCCTTCTCGATCTCCTGATGCCCCGGCTGGATGGTTTCGGCGTCGTCGAGGTCCTCGAGGGCCGGCCGGAATGCCGGGACATCCCGATCGTCGTCCTTACGAGCAAGTCGCTTACTCAGGCCGAGCGAAAATCGCTCGACAAACACGTGCTCAAGATCATCGAAAAGCGCGGCCTCGCCCCCGATGCCCTGTTGCGGGAACTGAGTGACGTTCTGCCGAGGAGGCACGCCCGAGCGAACAATGGGGAGGACCGATGAAGAGGATCCTGGTCGTCGAGGACGTGGAGCTCAACCGCGATCTGCTGGTCCAGATGCTGGAGGAGGACTTCGAGATCCTCACCGCCGTCGATGGCGCGGCCGGTATCGAGATGGCCGAACGCGAGCGGCCGGACCTCATCCTGATGGATCTGTCGCTTCCGGTGGTGGACGGCTGGGAGGCCACCCGGAGAATAAAGGCCAGCGCGACGCTCAGGGACACCCCCGTCATCGCGCTCACGGCGCACGCGATGCAAGGCGACGAGAACCGGGCTCGCGAGGCGGGCTGCGACGATTATCTGAGCAAGCCGTTCAGAAAGGACAGGCTTTTCGAGCTCTTGAGAAGGTTCCTGAGCTAACGCCACCGGGTGCTGCATCCGAGGGCCTTGGGAGGGGTCATGACGAAGCGGTCGCGGATCTTGATCGTGGATGACGAGCCGCTCAACGTCGACTATCTGGAGCAGCGTCTGGAATCCTTCGGCTACGATACCCTCAGCGCCACCGATGGGCGGCAGGCACTGGAGGAGGTTGCGGCCCACCGTCCGGACCTGATCCTCCTCGA
>JBHICL010000358.1:0-3880 GCA_046759605.1 Alphaproteobacteria bacterium
GCATAGAGTCCGGACGGAAAGTCGCCATGCACTACGACAGAGCCGTCTACCGCCCGCTGGGGGAGCTCTATCTCACCGTTGAGTTCGGCGACGAACTCAGCCTGCCCTTGAACTTCCGCGTGATCGCCCTGGACACCGCGCTCCGAGCCCATCCGATCCGCGGGGTGACCGAGACCATACCGACGAATCGCTCTCTCGGTATCGTATACGATCCCTTCACCATCAGCCGTGAACAGCTGGTGGGCAGGCTCAGAGAGATCGAGGAGGACATGGGCAAGATCGAAGAGGTGCCCTCGCGCCACCTGACCATGCCCATCTGGTACAACGATCCGTGGTCGCAGAAGTGCGCGGCGGCGCATGGGGCCGCGAACAACCTCGAGTTCCTGGCCGAGATCAACAAGATCAGCGTCGAGGACGTGATCAAGACCCACGCCGGCACTGATCACTGGGTCTCCGCGGTGGGCTTCACGCCGGCCTGCTACCAGGCGATGCCCCTCGACCGGTCGAAGGCTTTGACGGCACCCAAGTACCCCCGGCCCCGCAAATGGACGCCGGAGCGAATCCTCTGCATCGCCGGGCAGCTAACCTCGTTTTATCCCGTGGCGAGCCCGGGCGGTTACCAGCTGCTGGGACGGACGCCCATTGAACTGTACGATCCCAGCCAACGGAACCCGGTCTTCAAGGACAGTCCCGTCCTGCCGCGAGTGGGCGATCGCCACACCTACGTGCCGGTGGACGAAGCGACCTACTGGCGGATCCGTCGCCGGGTCGAGGATGGCACATACCAGTATGAGATCCGTGAAGAGACCTTCCGAGTAATTCGAGAGCCAAGTGACACGCGCTGAGGACGACCCCATGGCCACGTTTGAAGTCCTCGACGGCGGCCTCCAGTGCACGATTCAAGACGTCGGTCGGCCGGGGTACCTGGCCACCGGGATGCCTCCCTCCGGTCCTGCCGACCGGTTCGCCCTCGGGATCGCCAACGTCCTCGTCGGAAACGACCCTGGTGAGCGCTACCTCGTTGGACGGCGGCCGGGTGACGCCGGTCTGGAGGTGCTGTTCTCCGGTCTGAAGCTCAGGGTCCTCGCCGAAACGGTCATCGCGGTCACCGGGGCCGACTTGATGCCGACGCTGAACGATGCAGTCCTCCCAATGTGGCAAGCGGCCCGAGTGCGGGCCGGCGACGTGATCGCGTTTCAACGAGCGCGGGTGGGGGTGCGGGCGTACCTCGCCGTCGCGGGTGGTCTGGACGTGCCGCTCTTTGCCGGCAGCCGAGCGACTAACGTCCGGGCCTTTGTGGGCGGGATCGAAGGACGCGCGCTCAAGCCAAATGACCTCCTCCAGACCTTCCAGCCGAGGCGGCCGCTCGACGATCTCGAGGGACGACATGTGCGACCGGACTTGACCCCGGCCTATCGTGGCGGCTGGCGGGTGCGAGTGGTGCTCGGCCCGCAGGACGATCTCTTTCTCGACGAGAGCCTCGAGAGCTTCCTGACCGCCGAGTGGAAGCTCTCGCCGACGTCTGATCGCATGGGATGCCGCTACGTCGGACCGAAGCTCGAGTTCAAGCCGAGAGCGGCGTACCTCGTCGAGCAGGCCGGCTCCGACCCGTCGAACATCGTTGACGACACCATTCCGGTCGGCGGCATTCAGGTGCCCGGGGGCCTGGAGCCGATTGTCCTCCACGTCGATGGGCCGAGCCTCGGCGGCTACGCGAAGATCGCCACCGTCATCAGCGCAGACCTGGGCAAGGTCGGCCAGACCCGCCCGGCCGAGGTGACGAAGTTCGTGGCCGTGTCGACCGATGAGGCCGTCGGGGCCCTCAAGGAGCTGGAAGACTCGATGTCGGAAGCTAGCATCGTCGGTGCCTGAGGCGCCAGCGTCACACAGGGAGGTGAACCCCATGCCCCTCCGCATCAACCTCAACTCCGATATGGGCGAGAGCTTTGGCCGTTGGCACCTCGGCAACGACGCTGAGCTGATGCGGTACGTTCCCACGATCAACATCGCCTGTGGCTTCCACGCCGGCGACCCGCATGTCATGCGGCGAACCGTCGAGCTGGCTGCCGAGTCCGGTGTGGAGATCGGCGCCCACCCCTCGCTGCCCGACATCCTCGGCTTCGGTCGCCGCCGGCTGCAGATTACCGGGGACGAGTTGCGCGACTACATCCTCTACCAGGTGGGCGCGTTGCAAGGTTTCGCGCAGGCCACCGGGCAGCGGCTTCGCCACGTCAAGCCGCATGGCGCCCTCTACGCCATGTGTGGCGAGAGCGAGGAATATGCGCGCGCCTTGCTCGAAGCCGTGCGGGCCCTCGACCCCGAGATGACCGTCATCGCCGGTGGGGCCGCCGTGGCGGCGGCATCGGCGTCGACCGGCGTGCGGGCGGTTCCCGAAGGCTACGTTGATCTCGCTTACCAACCCAACGGCTTTCCGGTGCTCGAGCGCGCGAAGATGGCGTGGGATCCCCACGACGTCGCCGGCCGCGCCGTGCGCATTGTCCGAGAGCGACGCCTGGAAGCGGTGGACGGCTCCACGTTGACGATCGACGTCCCGACCGTTTGTATTCACGGTGACGCCCCCAACGCCATCGAGGTCGCGCGGGCCGTTCGCCAACGACTGGCCGCCGAGAGCATCGAGGTCGTGGCGCTGAGCGAGGTGCTGAGTTACGCCTGAGAGGCGAGGGGGGAAGTCATGGAGATCAGACTCGACGACCGAGCGGCGCTCGTGACCGGCGCCTCGTCAGGCATCGGGCAAGCGGCCGCGCTGGCTCTGGCTCAAGCCGGCGCCAACGTCTGTGTCCATGGACATTCGCACATGGCCGAAGCCGAAGCGCTTGCGGACCGGATCGAGAAGCTCGGTCGCAAGACGATCGTTGTCAAGGCCGATGTAACCAAGTCGGACGAGGTCGACCGGCTCGTGAGGACCGTGGCCGACGAGTTCGGCAGGATCGATATCGCCTTCAACAACGCCGGCATCATGGAGCTGGCCACGCTGGAGGAGACGACGGAGGAGCTCTGGCGCCACCACCTCGACACGAACCTGACGAGCGCGTTTCTCTGCGCCCGCCGTGTCGTGCCCGAAATGAAGAAAGTCGGAAAAGGGAAGTTGATCAATAACGGCTCGATCTTCGGGGCTTACGGGGTGCCGGGTGCCGTCGCCTACTGCGTGACCAAGATGGCGATCCACGGTCTTACCCGGGCGCTGGCGGTCGAGCTGGCCCCCTACCGCATCAACGTCAACGCGGTCGCGCCCGGCAACGTGGTCACGCCCCTCAACGACCCCCTCTACGAGTACATGGCGGTACAGGCGGGCAGCCCAGGAGACCAGGAGGCCGGCAAACGGGAGCTCGCGAAGTCCTACCCGTGGGGCCGGCTCGGCAATGTCAACGACATTGCCCCGGCCGTCGTGTACCTCGCCTCCGAAGCAGGCGACTTCGTGACCGGACAGATCTTCTTCATGGACGGCGGCTACTCGGTGCGATAACGGGTCCTGGACCGTCGGACACGACGCTCTTTTCAGGTGCACTCGGTATCCTACTCTGCATCTATTCCGCCTTGAGCCTCATGACACCCCAGATCGCGTCCCCGCCTGGACGGTGCGAGCCCTGGCTCTCCCCAGCGATCGATGCCGTGAACGGCGTCGTTACCGGTAGCGCCTTGCTGGTCCTCGGTGCCTATATCGCTGGCCGAGCCTTACTTTAGGAAACTTTGTCTACGGGCCTAGTCTGGCTGTGGAGGTTGTTATATAAGTAGTACATTCCCGTACCGTATAACTAATGAGAGGAGGACCATGGGATGAAGACAGTCGAGTTGAGCCGGGAAGAAATGCACGCCAGGATGGCTCGCTTTGCAGATCTTGTACCGCTGGAAGCCCAGAAGA
>JBHICL010000359.1:0-3880 GCA_046759605.1 Alphaproteobacteria bacterium
CCCGCCGCTGATCCTGATCTTCATGGTCCTCGGCTCGATCATGGTCGGGTTGGCGGCGCCCACCGAGGCCGCCGGCATGGGGGCGATGGGGACGGTCGTCCTGACCATCGTGTATCGGAACTTCGGGTTCGCCATGCTGCAGGAGGCCCTCGTCAAGACCCTCATGGTGACCTGCATGATCCTGCTCATCCTCATCGGCGGGACCATGTTCTCGGGGGTCTTCATCGCGTCGGGCGGTCTCGTCGGCACCCAGAAGCTGCTGGCCGCGTTGCATCTCGGCGGATGGGGGACGCTGTCCCTGCTTCTGCTGCTGACCTTCCTTTCGGGGTTCGCCCTCGACATTATCTCGATCATTCTGATCATCATTCCCATCGCCGTGCCGATCATGACGGGTTTTGGGTTCGATCCCGTGTGGTTCTGCATCCTGTTCCTGCTCGTCCTGCAGACCAGTTTCCTGACGCCCCCCGTGGCGCCGGCGGTCTTCTACCTGCGCGCCATCAGTCCGCCCGAGATGACGCTCAGCCACATGTACCGAGGCGTCGTCCCCTTCATCGCGATGGAAATCGTCGGGCTTGCACTGGTGATTGCGTTTCCCGAGCTCGCCCTGTGGCTGCCGTCGAAGCTTCTCGGCTTCGAATGACCCCGCCATCGCCGTCGCCGCGATTCTCGGGTGGCTTCTGGCTTACGCCTTACTTGAAGTAGAGGCCGCCGTTGAATTCGATGACCTCGCCGGTGATGTAGCCGCTCAGCTTCCTCGGACGGACCGGACGCTCCGTTTCGTCCTGTTTTTCCGGCCTCGCCGGCGCCGCGGCGGTTGCCTGGACTGTTTCCGGAGCGATCACGTGAGGGGGTCGCGGACCCGGGAATACTTTATCCTCCCCCTCCTCGCCCCCAAGAGGAGGGGTCATTCGCGGAATGTCGGTCGCCCGCGCTCAGACGCGCGGGCTCGTACTGCGTTCGAGCTCGGCTATTCGGTCTTTGATCCTGAGTTTCTCTCGCTTGATCTGGGAGATCGCTAACTGATCGGGTAATGGTCGGCGGATTTCTTCGTTCAACTGGTCATCGAGACTTGCGTGCTGCGCCCGGAGCGCCTCGATCGTCTCGTCCACTGCCGATCTCCTTCGTTTTCATGTTCGTTCACAAGCGCCATGCAATGCTACGCCGATTGCCGCCCTTTGGCCAGCGAGGCACCGAGTCAATCATGAGGCGGGTTGGGCTCAGGCTTCGTCGGTCGTGTCGTCGAGCGCCTTTAGGATCGAGGTGGCGGACGCCACCGGCAGGCCGTTGGCCAGGATCGTGAACAGGCAATCGCGGTCCTGGGCGTCGCACGCGACGCCCAGGTGTTGGAGATAGGTGTGGATGTTGGCGACGGCACTTCCCACGATTGCATCCGGCTGGGCCGGGCCGCTGTCCGCCGGCCCCAGATCGAGGGCGGCGAGCATGAGCTGCTCCAGCCGCTCGGCGTCCAGCTCCACCGCCTTGACCTGTTCCCTGAGCGCCTGGGTGGGCCCCCTCCCCGGTCCGAGGGCGCTCTTGAGGCGCCGCCGCACCTCGCGCAGGGGCGTGACGATGTTGCCCTGCCAGTCGGCGACGGTCGCCTCCACCTCGGCGATTTGCGCGACGGTGAGCGGCGCCGCCCGTCTTAGTCCGTCCCAGACGCAAAAAAGCAGCACGTTCACGTCGAGGCCATGGCGATCCTGCATCTCAAGACAGGCGTCCGCCACGCCACTGCGCACGTAGACCGAGATGCTGAACTCCCACAGGGACGAATCCGGAAATGTGGTCATCGGCCTCGCCCGCGCCAGCGGCGGCTACGTATGACGCCGCACGACGCCGTGGATGACGGCGTTGGGGCCGGCGTGGACCGCGCCCACCCCGCTGCGGTATTCGGCTCCATCGGAGAGTGGGGCTTCCGAAAGCCCGCGGCAAGGGGTTTGCACCAAAAAGAGGGCCGGCCTTCGTGGGTCACGGCCGCCGGTTCGGACGATCGGTCATCTCCTTTCGGGGCCGAAATCTGCTATACTTCTCAAGAACAAAAGGTTCCACGGCAGCCGGAAGAGGTGCCGGGCTATGCCTCCGAGCGATGGACGAACAGGAGATATGGACGATCAAGAGGCGCTGCGCACAAAGCTGGCAGAGCTGCGCAGCGAACACCGCGATCTCGATGACATTATTCAGCGACTAACCGCAGATGCCGCATACGATCAGCTGCAGATGCAGAGATTGAAGAAGCGTAAGCTCTTGCTCAAGGACGAGATCGCGAAATTGGAAAGCAAGTTGCTGCCCGACATTATCGCGTAGTCGGCCAGGCGCGGCCCGGTCAGGCGCGTTTCTGCGCGTACATGGCCCTGTCGGCCCGCTCCAACGCTTCGCCCGGGTTCTCCTCACCGGTGATCGTATAGGTCCCATAGGCGACGTTTAAGGCGAGCGCCATTTCGTTCCAGTCGAGCGGATTGGCGGCGATCGTGGTCGCCAGCGCGTCGGCCTTGTCCGCCGCCGTCTGACTGTCGGACTGAGCCAGGATCACGCCGAACTCGTCGCCGCCGAGGCGACCGACCACATCGGTTTCGCGCACATTCGAGGTGAGCAGCTCGGCGACGTGTTTGATCGCGGCGTCGCCCGCCGCATGGCCATGCTGGTCGTTGATCGTCTTGAAGCCGTTGATGTCGAAGTACAGGATGCTCGAGGGCGTGCCGTAGCGTTCGGCGAAGGCGACCATGCGGCTCAGCTCGCGCACGAAGGCCCGTCGGTTGGCGACCGGAACGAGGGAGTCCTCGTCGGCCAGCTTTTCCAGATAGCCGACGCGTTGCTGCGCCTGGTGGAGGTCCTCACGCAGCCGTTGCACCTCGGCCATGAGCATCTCGATCGCCGCATGGACCTTCGGCGTGAGTTCCGTTGTTGGGATTCCGGCCACCGTAGCAACGTCGCCCGATGGCTTCACGGGCTCGACGGGGCTCCGCGGCGACGGCGCGCCGGTCGGCCGGACCGTTGTCGTCCGAGCTGTCGAAGTCCCCGAGACAGGTCTCGAATCGCCGATCTTCATAAGGCCCGTGCCTTGGGCATGCTCTCGTTGCAACGAACTGTAAGGCAAGGGCGGCACAGCCGCCAGCCAACCGGCACGCTAGCAGGTAAAAGGTTAACAAAAGCTTGCGAGCCCGGGCCTCGTCGGTGGCCCGGTGCCCGGGCCCCCGGCGTCAGAGCGATGCCAGGGCCTCGTCGATCCTGCCGGAGAGCCCCGCCGCGTCGACGGACCGGGCGAGGTCCCGGGCCTCTTCGAGATGGGTCCGTGCTTCGCCGCCTTTTTTCCGCGCAATCTCCAAGAGTCCCAAGTCCATGAGGGCCCAGGCCGCTGCCGACGGCGCGTCGAGTTCGCGGAAAATCCGCAATGCGTCCGTGAGATGCCGGCGGGCCTTACGGGCTGCGAACGGTGCCGTTCTCAAGATGAAGCCGAGGTTCTTGAGGAGGACGCCGGGTGGCGGCTTCTCCTTGCCGAGGGCCATTTGCAAATAGATCTCGCCAAGGTATATGTGGCACTGTCCAAGAACCACGTGTGAGCCGTACGCGGCACAACTCCGCATGGTTTCTTCGATGTGGCGGACCCCTGAAGTCAGCTCACCCCGAAGCACCATGGCAAGGCCAAACCCCGGATCGGTAGTCAGAAGCGCAATCACGAACTCGTTGGCAACGAGCCGGGGACGGCTCTCCTCCATCACCCTCAGGCCCTCTTCGGGCGAACCCTTCAACGCAACGGCTATGGCCCTTATGTTGCTCGCGGAACCGCGATCCATTGGACTCAGCGCGATGCGCAGGCATTCTTCGGCGTTCTCGATGGCCTCGTCGTACTCGTAGTTGTAACTGTTGGTCAAAGCCATCGCCCACA
>JBHICL010000360.1:0-3851 GCA_046759605.1 Alphaproteobacteria bacterium
TTCTGGCGGAAGCGGCCCTGCTTGCCCTTGAGCATGTCGCTCAGGGACTTGAGCGGACGCTTGTTCGCGCCGGTGATCACACGACCGCGACGCCCGTTGTCGAAGAGCGCGTCGACCGCCTCTTGCAGCATGCGCTTTTCGTTGCGGACGATGATGTCGGGCGCCCTGAGCTCGATGAGCCGCTTCAGCCGGTTGTTCCGGTTGATCACTCGCCGGTACAGGTCGTTCAAGTCGGAGGTCGCGAACCGGCCTCCGTCGAGGGGAACCAGCGGGCGCAGCTCCGGCGGGATGACGGGTATCACGTCGAGGACCATCCAGGACGGCGTCGCTCCCGAATCAAGGAACGCCTCGACGATCTTGAGCCGTTTCACCAGCTTCTTGCGCTTGGCCTCGGAGTTCGTCTCCTTGAGCTCGTCGCGCAGCCGGACCCTCTCCTGCTCCATATCGAGGCCGGAGAGAATTTGCTTCAGCGCCTCGGCGCCGATCATCGCCGTGAAGGCTTCCTCGCCGTAATCCTCCTGCGCCTGGCGGAACTGCTCCTCGGACAGAAGCTGGTGCATCTTGAGCGGCGTGAGCCCCGGCTCCACGACCATGAAGTTCTCGAAGTAAAGCACGCGTTCGAGGTCCCTGAGCGTCATGTCGACCAGGAGCCCGATGCGGCTCGGAAGCGATTTGAGGAACCAGATGTGCGCGACCGGCGACGCGAGCTCGATGTGACCCATGCGCTCGCGGCGCACGCTTTGCAGCGTGACCTCGACGCCGCACTTCTCGCAGATGATGCCCCTGTACTTCATGCGCTTGTACTTGCCGCACAAGCACTCGTAATCCTTGATGGGTCCGAATATGCGCGCGCAGAACAACCCGTCCCGTTCGGGCTTGAAAGTACGATAGTTGATCGTCTCCGGCTTCTTGATCTCGCCGTACGACCAGGAGCGAATGCGCTCCGGGCTTGCGATCGAGATGCGAATCTCGTCGAAGCTCTGCGGACCCTGCGGCTGACCGAAGAAGTTGACGAGCTCGTTCATGGTATGCTGCTCCCGCTGCAAATTCCGATCACGCTGAAACCGCCCGCCGCGCCCTTCATTGCGTCGGCTGCTTCAGCTGGACGTCGAGGCCGAGCGAACGGAGTTCCTTGACGAGAACGTTGAAGGACTCCGGTATGCCAGCCTCGAAGTTGTCGTCTCCGCGTATGATGGCCTCGTACACCTTGGTCCGCCCCGCCTTGTCGTCGGACTTGACCGTGAGCATCTCCTGGAGCGTGTACGCGGCCCCGTAGGCCTCGAGCGCCCACACCTCCATCTCGCCGAAGCGCTGGCCGCCGAATTGGGCCTTTCCGCCAAGAGGCTGCTGGGTGACCAGGCTGTAGGGGCCGATCGAGCGGGCGTGGATCTTGTCGTCCACGAGGTGGTGCAACTTCAGCATGTAGATGTAACCCACCGTTACCTTGCGACCGAACGGCTCTCCGGTGCGCCCGTCGATGAGCGTCACCTGGCCCGAGACATCGAGTCCCGCCATCTCGAGGTGCCCGAGAATGTCCTCCTCGCGCGCGCCATCGAACACCGGCGTCGCCATCGGCACGCCTTTGCTGACGTTTTCGGAAAGCTCGATGAGCTCCTCCTCCGTCAGTTCCACGACTTCCTGGTCGAAAATTTCCTTGCCGTAGATCTCCTTGAGACGCCTACGCACCTTGTCCGTCTTGCCGGATGGACCGATCGCATCCAGGAGCTCCGCCACCTGGCGACCGAGACCGTGCGCGGCCCAGCCCAGGTGCGTCTCGAGGATCTGCCCCACGTTCATTCTGGAGGGCACGCCCAACGGATTGAGGACGATGTCGACGTTGGTGCCGTCCTCGAGGTACGGCATGTCCTCCATCGGGACGATCTTCGAGATCACGCCCTTGTTGCCGTGCCGCCCCGCCATCTTGTCGCCCGGCTGCAGCTTTCGCTTCACGGCGACGAAGACCTTGACCATCTTCATTACGCCCGGCGGCAGCTCGTCGCCCCGCTGCAGCTTCTCGACCTTGTTCTCGAAGCGGGCCTCGAGGGCCTGGACCGACTGATCGAACTGCTGTTGCAGCGCCTCGATCTCGCCCATGCGCTTGTCGTTCTTGATGGCTATCTGGCGCCACTGACCCGGCGTGTAGTCGCCCAGCACCCTCTCGGTGATGCGCGCGCCCTCGGCGAGCTCCTTGGGTCCCTTCACGGCCGTCTGGTTCATCAGCAGCTCTTTGAGCCGGCCGTAGAAGCTGCGCTCGAGGATCGCCTGCTCGTCGTCGCGGTCCTTGGCCAGGCGCTCGATCTCCGCACGCTCGATCGAGAGCGCGCGTTCGTCCTTGTCGACGCCACGCCGCGAGAAGACGCGCACCTCGACCACCGTCCCCATGACGCCGGGCGGCACGCGCAAGGACGTGTCGCGCACGTCGGACGCCTTCTCGCCGAAGATTGCCCGCAGGAGCTTCTCTTCGGGGGTCATCGGCGACTCTCCCTTCGGGGTCACCTTTCCCACGAGAATGTCGTTGGGCTTGACCTCCGCCCCGATGTAGACGATGCCGGCCTCGTCGAGGTTCTTGAGCGCCTCCTCGCCGACATTGGGGATGTCGCGCGTGATCTCCTCCTGCCCGAGCTTGGTGTCGCGGGCCATCACTTCGAATTCCTCGATGTGAATCGAGGTGAACACGTCGTCTCGCACGATGCGCTCGGAGATCAGGATCGAGTCCTCGAAGTTGTAGCCCTGCCAAGGCATGAACGCGCAAAGCACATTGCGCCCGAGCGCCAGCTCGCCGAGGTGAGTGGAGGGGCCGTCGGCGATGATATCGCCTTTCTGGACCTGGTCGCCCACCTTGACCAGTGGCCGCTGGTTGATGGCGGTGTTCTGGTTCGAGCGCTGGAACTTGAGCAGGTTGTAGATATCCACGCCGGTATCCCCGGCCTCGACGTCCTCGGTGGCCCGGATCACCATGCGGGTGGCATCGACCTGGTCGACGGTGCCGGAACGGCGCGCGACGATGGCCACACCGGAATCGCGGGCGACGGTCTCTTCCATTCCGGTGCCGATGAGCGGCGCCTCGGTCTGGATCAGCGGTACCGCCTGGCGCTGCATGTTCGAGCCCATCAGCGCTCGGTTCGCGTCGTCGTTCTCGAGGAATGGGATCAAAGCGGCGGCCACGGAGACAAGCTGTTTCGGCGAGACGTCCATGAAATCAATCTGGTCCGGGCGCGCCATCAGGTAGTCGCTGCCTTTCCGGCAGCTGATCAGCTCGCCCACCAGGCGTCCATTGCGATCGAGTTCGGCGTTGGCCTGGGCGATGACGTAACGACCCTCCTCCATCGCCGAGAGGTACACCACCTCGTCGGTCACCTTTACGTCCTTCACCCTCCGGTACGGACTTTCGATGAAGCCGTACTTGTTGACGCGCGCGTAGGTGGCGAGCGAGTTGATGAGCCCGATATTGGGGCCTTCCGGCGTCTCGATCGGACAGATGCGGCCGTAGTGAGTCGGATGCACGTCCCGCACCTCGAAGCCGGCGCGTTCGCGGGTCAGACCGCCGGGACCCAGCGCCGAGAGGCGGCGCTTGTGCGTGATCTCGCTAAGCGGGTTGGTCTGGTCCATGAACTGGCTGAGCTGGGACGAGCCGAAGAACTCGCGGACCGCGGCGGCGGCCGGTTTGGCGTTGATCAGATCGTGCGGCATCACACTGTCGATCTCGACCGTGCTCATACGCTCGCGGATCGCGCGCTCCATGCGCAGAAGACCCACCCGGTACTGGTTCTCCATCAGCTCGCCCACCGAGCGCACGCGGCGGTTGCCCAGATGGTCGATGTCGTCGATCTCGCCGCGGCCGTCCTTGAGCT
>JBHICL010000361.1:0-3846 GCA_046759605.1 Alphaproteobacteria bacterium
GCCACCTGGGTGCAAGGGCCGATGGGGCCGAGTGGGCGTATCGTAAAGGCTGTCTTTTCCTCCGGACCGACGTGGCTCGCACTGGCGATTGTGGCCGGCCTCGAGGCGGCTTTCTATACGTGGTTCCAGCCATCGCCGGTCATGGGGCTCGCGGTCCTGGCGCTTGGCCTGTTGTCCGCGACCGCCTGGACGGTGCTGTTCGTGCGGACCGAAGGTTTCGTCCGCCGGCTCTACCGCCAGCCGGAGGAGCTCGAGGCGGCCCAGCAGGAGAAACTCCGGACCCTGGTCTCCGACTTCGACGACCTCGACTTCGCGCAAGGCGCGGCCCAGCTTCAGCGTCTCCGCGAAAAGTTCGAGAACCTGTCGGAGGTCATGAAACGTCGCCTGAACGCCGGCGAGCTGACCTACGCCCGCTACCTGGGCATGGCCGAGCAGGTCTATCTTTCCGCCCTCGACAACCTGCACGAAGCCGCCGTCGCGCTACGCAGCGTGAGCACAATCGACCCGGATTATGTCGAAGCCCGCATCAGCGAGCTCGAGGAAGCCCCCGATCCGTCCGCCGATCGACGACAGGAGTCCGACGCGCTTCGAAAGCGAACCGCCCTCTACACCCAACAGCAGCAAAGGGTCGAGCAGCTCATTTCGCAGAACGAGCTGGCCATGACCGTGCTCGACAAGACTTCCACCGCCCTCGCCGAGGTCAAGACCGGCAAGGGCCACGCAGCCATGGACGCCGAGGCCGCGATCGCCGAACTGGAAAGACTGGCCAAGCGCGCCGGCGACTACGCGATCGCGGAATGACGGCCCTCAAAGATTGGTCAGGAGTCAGTCATGAGTATGCCAACCGAGACAACAGAATCGCCCACCGCCTCGCCACTGGATCTCCGGCTCGATACGAATCAGGTGCGCCAGGAGCTCGCCCTGGCCGACCCGAAGAGCATCGGGAGCGGCGCCGAGACCGACCCGGGCGTTGAAGCGCGGGCGCAGGAGATTGCCGACAGCCTGCTCAACTGGGCGCCGGACGATGCGCAGGCACAGGACCAGGCCAGGCTTGCCGTCGAGGACATGGGGCGCGCGATGCAGCGGGACGCGGCGCACCGCAGCAGGATGTTGAAGCAGCCCATTCGCGACCTCGCCAAGCACAGCGAGGACGGCGGGCCGGTTGCCAACGCGCTGGTGGACCTGAAGGTGCAGGTGGAGGACCTGGACCCCCAGCGCTACGACTTCTCGGCGGGCTGGCTGAGCCGGATGGTGGGGATGATCCCGGGCGTTGGAACGCCACTCAAGCGCTACTTCACGAAGTTCGAAAGCTCGCAGACGGTCATCGACGCCATCATGCGTTCGCTCGAGACGGGGCGTGACCAGCTCAAGCGGGACAACGTCACCCTCCGCGAAGATCAGCACATGATGCGCGAGCTGACCCACAAGCTGCAGCGCCAGATCGAGCTGGGTCAGGCGCTCGACCAGAAGCTCCAGTACAAGCTGGATCGTGAGATTCCCGCCGACGATCCCCGGCACACGTTCCTACAGGAAGAGCTCCTGTTTCCACTCCGTCAGCGGATCATGGACCTGCAGCAACAGCTGGCCGTCAACCAGCAAGGCGTTCTTTCGACGGCCATCATCATCGGCAACAACAAGGAGCTGATCCGCGGCGTGGACCGCGCTCTCGACGTCACGGTAAGCGCGCTGCAGGTCGCGGTCACGGTGGCGCTGGCGCTCGCAAACCAGAAGATCGTCCTGGAAAAGATTACCGCCATCAGCCGGACGACCTCGGATCTGATCGCCGGCACGGCAGCCCAGCTCAGGAGCCAGGGCACGCAGATCCACGCCCAGGCGGCGAGCGCTTCCCTGGATATCGAGTCGTTGAAGTCGGCCTTTTCCGACATCAACGCCGCCATGGACGAGATCTCACGATTCCGGCAGGAGGCCTTGCCTCAGATGGCACAGACCATTCTCGAGTTCGACGAGCTCACTGCCGCGGGAGAGGCCGCGGTCCAGAAGCTGGAGAAAGGCACCGAGGCCCGCCCACTTCTGCAAATCGAGGCCGATTGAGGCCGCCTCCGCCGGCAAGGAGAAAGACGTCATGCGCAATCCTGGAAGGCTGTTCATTCTCGTCGCTATCGCCATCGTTGCCGTTTTTTTTGGATCCAAGGCGCTTTACCAGTGGGGATCGGAGCGAGGCTTCGACGGACAGCCGGCAATGTCCTACGAGGACTCCGTCGACACGCTCCAAGGTCTCCTGGAGGATGTCGACTGGGGCGAGAATTTCGTCAGCCGGGTCAGCACCGTTTCGGTCGAGACCGCGAGCCTCTCCGACACCCTGCCCGAAATCGGCACCTTCCCCCTCGTCGTGGACGTGCCGGCCGGTGGCAACGTGGTCGCGGAAATCTTCGTGTCGACGGAGAAGTCCGGCACCGGCACCGACGGCTGGATGGCACAGGCCGCCGAGGACTTCAATGCCGCGAACAACAGGCTGAAGAACGGCAAGGGCGCCAAGATACGCATCCGAAAGATCGCCTCGGGCACGGGCTATCAGTTCATCGCCTCCCGCAAGCACCAGCCGGACGCTTACTCCCCGTCCAATCACCTGTGGGTTCGAATGGCGGAATCGCATGGCGTCGCCATGCGGCCCATCCGCGAAAAGACGGTGCGCAACGTTGCCGGCATCGTGATGAAAACCTCCGTTGCCGAACAGTTGACGCAATCCTACGGAACTCTTTCCGTGCCCAATATCGTCAACGCGGTGGTTCAAGGGAACATCGCGACCGGATATACCAACCCCTACGCCAGCAGCACGGGTCTGAACTTCCTCGTCACGGTGCTCGGGACCTTCGCCAATGGCGACGAAAGCAACATGCTCTCGCCCGAGGTCGTGAGCGCCTTCGAGAGCTTCCAGCGCGGTATTCCCTTCGTCGCCCTTACGACCCTTCAGATGCGGGATTCGGTGCGTCGCGACGGCTCCCTCGACGCCTTCGTGATGGAGTATCAGACCTTCGTGAAAACCGACGAATTGAGGTCCGGATTCGAATTCATCCCTTTCGGCCTGCTGCACGACAATCCGCTCTATGCCGTAGGCAATCCGGGCCCGGACAAGCTCGAGGCGCTCGAGCTGTTCGCGGACTTCCTCGAGCGGGACAAGTACCGACGCCTGGCGAGCGACTATGGTTTCAACCCTTCGCTCGACCATGAGGCGCCCTTCGAGATCCCCGAGGGAGGCACGCTTGTCGAGGCGCAGAGGATCTGGAAGGAAAAGAAGGACGCCGGTCGACCCATCGTCGCGGTCTTCGTAAGCGATGTGAGCGGTTCCATGGGTGGAACCCGCCTGTCGGGCTTGAAGCGGGCGCTTCGGGATGGGAGCAGCTTTATCGAGCCCACCAATTCCATAGGTCTGGTGCAGTTCAACGACGACGTTGACGTCGTTCTGCCGATCAGGCCCTTCGAGCTGCTCCATAAGTCGGCCTTTCATGCGGCTGTCACGCGCATGGAAGCCGGTGGTGGAACCGCGATGTATGACGGCATCGCGGTCGCTCTTAGTCTGCTGGTGAAGGAAGTCGAGAAACAACCCGACGCCAAGCCGCTGTTGTTCGTGCTGACAGACGGCAAGACCAACGAAGGCATGTCGTTCAGCAGGATGAGCCGCGTTATCACAGGGTTGCGAATCCCCGTCTACACGATCGGTTTCGAGGCCGATCTCGACGAGCTCGGGCGCCTGTCCTCGCTGGTGGAGGCGGCCAACCTGAACGCGGGCGAGCAGGACGTTCGTTTCAAGATTGGCGCGCTGTTGAACTCACAGATGTGAGGCCGGAGCATGAAGGCGTTCGCAACCTGGTTGCTCGGGACTCTGGC
>JBHICL010000362.1:0-3843 GCA_046759605.1 Alphaproteobacteria bacterium
GGTTGGTCGAGCTCGGCCGTGTCGCCGGACGCGAGCCCGACCGGACGGCGCCTGAACCGCTCGTCCACGAGCACGACCGCGCCGGCGGTCTCCTCGCCGTCCACCGACAAGCGCGCGATGCGGTTGCGCAGCTCGCTGGGCAGCTCCAGCTCGACCGATGCACGAGGTTCGCCGGGACCGAATCGGATCGACTGGCGGGCCAGGACCCGCCCGTCGTCCGCGGCCGCGGTCACGGTGTGCGTGGCGGCGACCGAGGAGGCGGGCCGCAACGCTCGAAGCATCAAGACGCCGGGGCGTATTTCGGGTGGCAGCAGTGCCACGGCAAGATCCGCATCGGCCGATGTCAGTAGCCTTAGCGAGCCCCGCCGCTGCAGCTCGTCCGCCAGCGCTACTGCCGCGCCATCGTCGAGGCCGTCGCTCAGCCAGACCACATTCACCGATCCCTTCAGCTCGACCGCCTCGATCGCCTCGAGCGCCGCCTCCCGGTCGGTGGCCCATGGCTTGGGCTCGAGCCCCGTGACAAGGCGCCGGGCCTCGCCGGCCCGCATGAGCTTGCTCGGCGCCAGCGGTTCGCCCGTGGCCGTCGGCGCGGTCGTCAACAGCATCACCGCCTTGCCATCGCGGCCCGCCTGGTCGATCAGCTCCGTGATCGCTTCCTGGCGTACCCGCCAGTCCCGGGCCGCGGCCCAGCCGTCGTCGATGACGAGGAACAGAGGCCCGCTTCCGCTAAGGCGCGTGCCGGGATTGATAAGCGGCTGGGCGAGCGCCAGGATCACCGCCGTCGCGATGATCAGGCGCAGGAGCAGAAGCCACCAAGGCGTGCGGTGGGGGGTCTCCTCGGTGGGATCGAGCCCAAAAAGAAGGCGGATGGCGGGGAACGGTATCAGCTTTGGCGCGGGGGGAATCGCGCGGAGCAGCCACCAGAGGACCGGCAGCACCGCAAGCCCGAGCAGCAGCCACGGGGCGGCGAACGCGAGCGATCCTATGCTCAGCATGGTCTCACGGTCCCCCGGCGTCCCCGAGCGCCATGTAAAGCGCCAGGAGCGCCAGCTGAGGCGGCCGGTCGGTGTGATGCACGGCGAAGGTCCATCCCGTCCTGCGCGTAAGCGATCGCAACCGCTGCTGATGCGCCGTCAGCCGGTCCAGGTAGTCGTCGCGCAGGCTCTCCGCCCGGCCCACCAGCAGCTCGCCCTCCGATTCCAGACCGTGGAAGCGACTGCGCCCGCCGAAGGGCATGTGTGCTTCCGCCGGATCCAGCACCTGTAGCAGGTGGCCCCTCACGCCGCGTGCCGCAAAGGTCCGGACGCTCCGGTCCACCTCGTTCGGAGAGGTCATGAAGTCGCCGAACAGCACCACCGTGCCATAACGGGGAAGTGGCACGTAAGGCGGCACCGCCTCCGCTGGCGTCGTCGGCGCCTCGGAGGCGCGCTCCATAGCCTCGGCGATACGGTTGAGGGCGGCGGTCCCCGATGCCGGCCGCTCCGGCTGACCGAGCAGCGCGACGCGCTCCCCGCCGCGGACCAGCAGGGACATGAGCGCGAGGGTGAGCAGATCGGCGCGCTCGTACTTCGTCGCCAGGCCCGGACCCGAGCGGTAGTGCATGGACGGTGACGTGTCGCGCCACAGCCAGACGCTTTGGGCCGCCTCCCATTCGGTCTCGCGCACGTAGAGATGGTCGCCGGTGGCGGAGCGGCGCCAGTCTACCGACCTTGGCGAATCGCCTGGCTCGAAGCGACGGAACTGCCAGAACGTCTCGCCCTGGCCGACCCGGCGGCGACCATGGACACCCTGGGCGACGGTAGCGGCCACGCGCTCCGCCGCCACCAGGAGCGGCGGCAGCGTCGCCGACAGGGCCTCGGCCCGATGGCGGCGGTCCGCCGCGCGCCACCGTTCCGCCGTTCCGATTCGCGCTGCCATGATCGCGCGCCAGCCCTCGCCGTCACTGCACCAGGTCAGTCAGCTGGCCGATGACGCCGTTCATGGTGACGCCGTCGGCGCGCGCCGCGAAGTTCAGGGCCATGCGGTGGCGCAACACCGGAGGCGCAAGGGCGACCACGTCGTCGGTCGATGGCGACAGGCGGCCCTGCAAGAGGGCCCGCGCCCGGGTCGCCAGCATGAGCGCCTGGCTGGCACGCGGACCGGGGCCCCATGCAATGTGCCGCGTGATCTTCTCCTGCCCCGACGGGCCCGGACGCGCCGCGCTGACCAGGGTCAGGATGGCCTCCAGGACGCTGTCGCCAACCGGTATCCGGCGGATGAGGCGCTGTGCGGCGATGAGCTGGGCGTTGTTCATGACCTGCTCGGCCTGCGCCAACTCGGGCCCGGTCGTGGCCAGCAGCATCTGCCGTTCCGCCGCGCCGTCGGGGTAGTCGATGTCGACCTGCATCAAGAACCTGTCGAGCTGAGCCTCCGGCAGCGGATACGTGCCCTCCAGCTCGAGCGGGTTCTGGGTCGCCAGCACGTGGAACGGCCGGGGCAGGTCGTAAGACTGACCCGCGACGGTGACGCGGTGCTCCTGCATGGCCTGCAGGAGCGCCGACTGGGTGCGGGGGCTGGCCCGGTTGATCTCGTCCGCCATGAGCAACTGGGCGAACACGGGACCTTTGATGAAGCGGAAGGAGCGGCGACCGGTCTCGCTCTCGTCGAGCACCTCGGATCCAAGGATATCCGCGGGCATGAGGTCCGGGGTGCACTGCACGCGGCGGTCCTCGAGACCCATGACCGCCCCCAGGGTCTCGACGAGAAGCGTCTTGGCGAGGCCCGGGACGCCCACCAGCAGGAGATGACCGCCCGACAGGAGCGTGATAAGTGTTTGGTCGATAACCTCGCCCTGGCCGAAGATGATCCGCCCTATGCTCGAGCGTACAGCCGGGATCCGCTGGCCGAGGGTATCGACCTCCGACTCGAGGGCCTCGGCTCCCGGCGTAAGGTCGTTGTTCAGGACCTCCTCGAGGGTTAGATCATCCGCGGTCAATGTGTGCCTCCGGTTTTCAGCTCGTGCGCGAGAGCGATGACAACTGATCCAGCCGATCCGCAGGACCTCGCCGACAGACTCGCCGGCGCGCGCGACAGGCACGATCGTCGCGAAGCGAAAGACTGCGGACACTTCGACATTCGCATCGCTCGCGACGGCAACTGGTATTATCGCGGCTCGCCGATAACCCGTAAACCACTGGTAAGGCTATTTTCAACCGTTTTGATCCGCGACGCGTCCGGCCAGTACTGGCTGAAGACCCCGGTGGAGAAGGGACGTATCGACGTAGACGACGCTCCGTTTACCGCGGTGGAGCTCGTGGTCGAGGGGCGCGGCCGCGGGCAGCGATTGAGCTTTCGCACGAACCTGGACGACGTCGTCACCGCCGACGAGCGTCACCCGATTCGCGTCGCGACGGCGGTCGGGACAGGCGAGCCGTCGCCTTACGTGCTGATTCGCGACGGCCTGGAAGCGCTGATCTCCCGCCCCGTTTTCTACGAGCTGGTGGACCTCGGTGTGGACGGGCGCGGTGAGCACGGAGGACTTGTCGGCGTGTGGAGCTCGGGCCGGTTCTTTGCGCTCGGTCCCGGGGCTGAGCGATGACGCGGGAGGAGCTCGTCAAGCGCATGGCCGCGGCCCAGGACCGGCGCCGCGGCGATCACGAGCTCAACCCGGGCCTCTATCACGAGGGCCCGCTTACGCCGGCCGCCGTGCTGGTGCCGCTCTTGGACCGTCCCGAGGGCATATTCGTGCTGTTGACCCAGCGCACCGAGCACTTGCGCGACCACTCGGGGCAGATCAGTTTTCCCGGAGGGCGCATCGAGCCCGGCGACCCGTCGCCGGAAGCGGCGGCGCTGCGAGAGGCGGAG
>JBHICL010000363.1:0-3818 GCA_046759605.1 Alphaproteobacteria bacterium
GGCCCACGCCTTCCGCCATCAGCATGGTCTTCTGCAGGAGAAGGAGCTCCGGCCGCGCCGCCATCTCGAACTGCTCCGCGAGCCCGAACAGCCGCCCCAGCAGCCGGGCAATGGAGATCTCGTGTGTGGGACGGCCGAAGATCGGCTCGGCGATGGACCGGACCGCCTGGGTGAACGCGGCCCGAGACTTGTGGGCCGGAACATAGCCGGCGCGGAAGTGAGCATCGGCCACGCGCTCATAGTCGTGGGTCAGGAGACCCGCCAGCATGTCCGCGAGGTAGGTCCGCGTGCGCCAGTCGAGCCGCCCCATGATGCCGAAATCGACGGCGACGAGGGCACCGTCCCCGGCGACGAAAAGGTTGCCGGGATGCATGTCGGCATGGAAAAAGCCGTCGCGAAAGACCTGATTGAAGAAAACCACCACGGCACGGCCGACGATCTCGTCGGGGTCGTGTCCCGCCGCCCGCACGGCGCCTGCCTCATGGACCGGAATACCGTGGACGCGCTCCAGGGTGAGCACGCGGCGGGCGGTGCGCGACCAATCGACCGATGGAACCCGATAGGTGGGATCGCCGCGAAAATTCTCCCCGAGCTCGGAAGCCGCGGCGGCCTCGAGGCGCAGATCCATCTCCTGGCGAACGCTCTCGGCCAGGGTTTCCACCACCTCGTTCAGCCTCAGCCGTCGAAGCCTGGGCCGGGTGCGGTCGATGACCCGGGCCAGCCAACGGAACGCCTCGAGGTCGCGCTCGAAGGCCTGCTCGACGCCGGGGCGCAGCACCTTGACCGCGACCGGTGCGTCCGGCGCGCCGGACGACCCACGGGTCATCGCCAGATGGACCTGGGCGATCGAAGCCGCCGCCACCGGGCGATCGTCGAACGCGGCGAAAAGCTCCGGCACCGACTTGCCGAGCTCGTTCTCGATGGTCGATCGGGCCACGTGGCTCGGGAACGGGGGCAGCCGGTCGCGCAACGCCCCAAGGTCCGCGGCCAGACGGTCTCCGATCAGGTCGGAACGGGTGCTCAAGGCTTGCCCGAGCTTGATGAAGCTCGGGCCGAGGGCCTCGAGAGCCATGGCGAGCCGTTCCCCCGCCCGGCGGTCGCGGACGTCCGGCCTTGCCGCGAAAGCGGCCAGGGGCTCGACCGTGCGCGCGATCCAGCCGAGCGCCGGCAGCCATGTGAGCGGAAACAGAGCGTCATGCCGCGCCAGCGTCCTGGCGATCGTCAAGAGGCGCAGGATATTGCGGGCGGCACGAAGCATGCCCCGCCGATCTACCATGGCTCCGGGCCTACCGCCACGCGCCTCGTTGACGCACACTTGGGACGCCACGCCTCCGCGCTCAAATCCGCCACGCCGAATGAATGGCGGCGATTCCCCCCGAGAGGTTCCGGATGGCGACACGCTCAAGCCCGGCTGCGGCGATCATCTCCGCGAGCTCCTCCTGTGGGGGAAACCGGCGGATGCTCTCCACAAGGTACTGGTAGGCCGCGCGGTCGCCGGTCACGGCCTGTCCAAGACGAGGGATGACGGCGAAGGAGTAGCGGTCGTAGAGCGCCGATAGCATCGGCAGACCGAGGCGGCTGAACTCGAGGCAGAGAAAATGTCCCGCGGGCCTCAGAACGCGCCGGGCCTCGACGAGGGCCGCCTCGATGTCGGTGACGTTGCGGAGGCCAAACGCGATCGTGTATGCGTCCGCGGAGTCGTCGACAAGCGGCAGCGCCTCGGCGTTGCCGCAGACCCAGCGAAGCTCACCGCGTATTCCGACGCTCGCCGCGCGATCACGGCCGGCGGACATCATGGCGAGGTTGACGTCGCACACGGTGGCCGTGGCCTCGCCCCGCAGCCTGTCCAGGAATCGAAAGGCGACGTCGCCGGTGCCACCGGCCACGTCGAGCAGGTGCATGCCCGGCTGGGGATTGAGACGGTCGACGAGCGCCGCCTTCCACAGCCTGTGAACGCCGAGGCTCATGAGATCGTTCATGAGGTCGTAGCGGCGAGCCACGGAGTCGAAAACCCGACGCACGGCCGGGCCTTTCCGCACGGCCGATATGTCGGCGTAGCCAAAGTGCGTCGTCTTGCCCTCTCGGGCGCGCTCGCCCATGGCTGGGACATTAGACGAGCCCCGGCGACCGGACCAGAGCCACATACACGTCTCGGATGATGTTGCCGGCGAGCCTCGTGTATATATGCGCCATGCCCGAGCTACCGGAAGTGGAGACGATCCGGCGAGGTCTCGAGAGGGCTCTCGCGGGGCGGGTGCTGAGCACCGTGGAGGCGAGGGTCCCGGCGCTGCGTTTCCCATTGCCCGCCCAATTCGCCGAACGCCTCGAAGGGCGCCGGGTGGCCGGTATCGGTCGCCGGGGAAAGTTCATCCTCGTCCATCTCGACGATGAGCAAGTGCTCCTGATCCACCTGGGCATGAGCGGCCGGCTGCGCCTGTTCGCCGCGCCCCAGCGCCATTACGACCGCCACGACCATGTGGTGTTGCGGACGGACGACGGCACCACCGTTCATTACAACGACGCGCGACGCTTCGGCCTCATGGAGCTGACGACCGCGACGGCCCTGCCGCGACATGCGAGGCTCTGCGCCCTCGGGCCCGAGCCCCTCGGCAACGCGTTCGACCACCTGGTGCTGTCGGCCGCCCTCGAGGGCCGGCGCACGCCGATCAAGGCCGCGTTGCTGGATCAACGAACGGTGGCGGGGCTCGGCAATATCTACGCCTGCGAAGCGCTTTTCCGTGCCGGGATCTCACCGCGCCGTAGCGCCCATACCGTCGCCGGCCGGCGGGCGGAACGCCTGGCGCCGGCCATCCGCGCCGTTTTGCTGGATGCCATCGACGCCGGCGGCTCGAGCCTGAGGGACTACGTCGATACCGACGGCGAGCTCGGGTACTTCCAGACCAGGTTCGCCGTCTACGACCGCGAGGGTCATCCGTGCCCCGCGTGCCTCGCCGGCGGCTCCGATGACTGCCGGGTCCGCCGTATTGTCCAGTCCGGGCGCTCCACTTTCTATTGCTCTCGCCACCAACGTTGAGCTAATAGCGCCGGTCAGAGGCTCCGAACACCTTGGGGGACTCCCCGATGCCCTACGAACATATAGAGGTCGAGACGCGCGGCCGGGTGGGCCTGGTCCGTCTCAACCGGCCGGAAGCGCTCAACGCGCTCAACGCCGAGCTTATGGGCGAGCTCTCCCAGGCGCTCGATGAGCTCGAGGCCAATGACGACATCGGCGCCATCGTCCTGACCGGCTCGGAGAAAGCATTCGCGGCCGGCGCTGATATCAAGGAGATGGCCGGCAAGACCTACATGGACGTTTATCTCGAGAATTTTCTGGCGGACGACTGGCAGAGAGTGGCCCGGTGCCGTAAGCCGGTGATCGCCGCCGTCGCCGGTTATGCGCTAGGTGGCGGCTGCGAGGTCGCCATGATGTGCGACATCATCATCGCCGCCGACACCGCGCGTTTCGGCCAGCCCGAGATCACCATCGGCACGCTGCCCGGCCTCGGAGGCACCCAACGGCTCACCCGGCTGGTCGGCAAGTCGAAGGCCATGGAGATGTGCCTCACCGGACGCATGATGGATGCCGAGGAGGCCGAGCGCGCGGGACTCGTAAGCCGCGTCGTGCCCGTCGCCGAGGTGGTGGACGAGGCCATCAAGACCGGGCAGACGATCGCCAAGAACTCGCGACCGGTTACCTATCTGGCAAAAGAGGCGGTCAACCGCGCCTACGAGACCACGCTCGCGGAGGGGATCCGTTTCGAGCGGCGCGTCTTCCACTCGTCCTTCGCGACCGAGGACCAGAAGGAAGGCATGGCGGC
>JBHICL010000364.1:0-3806 GCA_046759605.1 Alphaproteobacteria bacterium
GTGAGCCAACCCCCGCGGTCGAGGCGCGCGAGCAGATGCTTCCCATGGCGCCGGGTTGCGTCCATGCGAGCTCCGGTGAGCGCCTTCGAAAGCCGCGCGGGCGTCAGATCGGCAAGGATGCGTGCGTCGGTTACCGAGACGCCGCGAATCCTCCGATTGAGCGCGTTCGCCTCCAGGTATTGCCTCAGCACCTCGACGTCTGGCAGTTCGGGCATCGCGCCTCCTACGCGTTCGCCGCCGCGGGGCTCTAGCTTCGCCAGTAACCCTCGGCGTCGATTCGATGGAGTGCCGCCATTTCTTCTTCGGTGGGCGGTGTCGTCCCTCCGAGACCAGGCACGGATTTCAGCTCCCACCCGGTGTTCTCGGCTATTTCCTCGAACGTATGACCGGGATGGATAGAGGCGAGGTGCAGCTCCTTCTCCGGTCCAAAGGGGCGCAGGATGGCGCGGTCGGTGATCACAGCCGCCGGCCCGCCGCTCGCGAGCCCGGACCGCGCGCGGGACTCGCCGCCGTCCAGGAACCCGGGCGAGGTGATGTAGCCCACCCGTTCCACCAGACGGTGTTTCTGGTGGTTGATGATGATGATCAGTCGCTCGGCCATGGCGGCGATGTCGGGGGCGCCGCCCGATCCCGGCAGCTTGACCTTGGGCGCATCGATTTCGCCGATATAGGACGTATTGATATTACCGAAGCGGTCGATCTCCGCGCCGCCGACGAAGCCGGCATGAATGCGCCCGCCGCTCAGCAGCCCCATGATCTGAATGAGCCCCGTGGTCCACGCCGCCCCCAGCTGGTTGGGGCCGTCGCACATGGTGTAGAGCATGCCCTCGGCGGGCTCGTAGCGGGCAACGCCGCTTTCGAACAATCCGACGGCGTTGGGAGCGTGTGTGAGCCGCGCGACGCCGTAGGCGGTGATGGGCAGCCGCATGCCGACGAAAATCCGCTCGCCGTCCTTGATCTCGCGCGCCGCGGCGATGATCATCAGTTCCTGGGTTGAATACTCCGACATGGGCGCGTCACTCGGTCGCGTAATTAGCCGGGGCGGAGGGCGCGTCGCCACCGATGCGGAGCTCTTCGAGCTGGCCGCCCAGCTTGATGCGGTAGGCCTCATGGTCCGGGAGGTCACGCACCCATTCGTCGCACCAGCGCGCGAAGCCGTCGCGGTCGCGCGTTTCCTTGTGATAGAGGTGGAAGAACGCGTTGTCCCGCTTCCATCGGCCGATCAGCGGCGATGGATGACACGCCGCGGGTATGTGGCAGACGGCGTTGACTCCGAATCCTGGAATGAGGACGCGGCTGGGATCGGAGGCGATCACCTTGGGCTCGACGATTTCGTCGGCCAGTACGATGATCTTCTCGGCTGCGATCGACGCCTCCTGAGTCAGGCCGACGGAGCCCCAGATATGGGAATTGCCGAACCGGTCGGACCGCTGCACCACCAGAAACGCCACATCGGGCTTCAGCGGCGGCACCAGCGCCACCGGCTCCGGTTCTACCGAAAAGGGGTTCTCCGCCATCTTGATCCGCGGGTTGGACTTGAGAATGTCGGAGCCCAGGATGGATTTGACCGGAATGTAGGGAAGCCCGTAGGCGCCTGCGAAGAACGCCATGCCGATCGAGAAATTCGAGTAATCGTAGATCTTGATGGGGTTGGGCTGGCCGGTTTCGGCGGCGCGGCGATAGTTATGGCCCATCCCGCCCGAGACGTTGCCGACCCAGGCGCCGGTGACCTCGGCGACGCAGCCGGCGCCGATCAGCATGTCGGTGGATATGTCCGAAATCGGCGCGATCGCGGTGAGGCCGCGGCGGCTCTGTCGGATCATTTCGTGAGTGGCCGCGAAGGGGATAGCGTTCTCCAAGGCGGCTCCCAGCACCACGCTCGCGCCGTCCTTGACGAAAGTGGCTACCGCGTCCTTCAGGCTGCATAGTTTGTCGTGATTTATCTTGCATTCCCCCCAGCAGGATCGGTGTTGACGTCGCTAACGCGACCCATCCAACCGGAGCCCAGCATATCCTGGCACACTCCGCAATGGGTCTCGGGAGGGCCAGAGGAAGTTCGCGCCGCGTTGATGCAGATCATTACGCCCCGGGATGCGTTCGCGCACATTGGTTCCGCAAGAGCAAGAGGGAAAGCAACGTGACGGGCATCATGCGCAGCTTGCGCGAGGACCATGACAACCACTTCAAGCTCCTGGCTGTGATAGGGCACGAGATCGATGCAATGGAACGCGGTGGTTCGGCGAACTGCGATCTGCTCGAAGCCGCGCTTGCCTACTGTCTCAGCTATCAGTCCATGTACCACCATCCGAGGGAGGATCAGGTCTTCCGGATGTTGCGGGATTGCGATCGCGGGGTCGCGGAGGATATCGGCGATCTCCAGACGGAACATGAGGACCTCAACGCCCTCACGCGTGCCTTCGCCGAGGCGGTTCACGCCGTGAGCCAGGGCGACGAACAGCCTCCGGACCGCATGCTTCCGGTGGCGCGGGAATTTCTCGATTTCTACCAGCGTCACATGCGCATGGAGGAGGAACGGTTCTTCCCGGCGGCGCTCAGGACCCTCACCGCGGTTCATTGGGCGGAGATCGAGTCCAAGTCGGACGTCCGGGGCGATCCGTTGTTCGGCGCGCACATCGAGCACCGCTACGCCGAGCTCCGCCACGCGATCATGCACCTCGGCGGCTCTACCAGGGGCAGATGCCCGGCCGCGCCTCCTCAGGAGGCCCCCGAGGTCGGCCTGGACGACGGCGCTCAACCCTTGCCGAGGGTGCACGGACGCAGCAGCGGACGATGAGGATGCGGATGGTGGCTTGCCTCACGCACGGAAACAGGGAAGGGGCCGGACGTGTCGCCCAGAGCGAAGCACAGGTTCCATCTGACCTTTCATACACACGAAGGCCGGTATCACGAGCGCCGTGAAGATTGCGGCGCATGGTCGCGTTGCCGCCCGCCGCTTGATGTGACTACGCTTCGACGCAGCAGAAGGGCATGCCCATGATTCCCCCGCTGGCGATCCTAATATCTCTCGTGCTCGCGCCCACGGTCTTGGCCGCGGAGGAGGTCGTGGTCGGCGATATCCACATCGACTCCGCCTGGTCTCGCGCGACGGCGTCCAGCGCCCCCGCCGGCGCCGCCTACATGGTGCTCACCAATCACGGCGGCGAAGTCGACCGCCTGGTCGCGGTGTCGTCGCCAGCTGCTGAACGCGCTCAGCTCCACACGCATCTGATGGAAGGCGGCGTGATGAAGATGCGCCCCGTCGAGGCCATCGAGGTGGCCCCGGGGACGCCCTCGGTGCTGGAGCCCGGCGGCCTGCACGTCATGCTGATCGGGCTCAGGGCGCCGCTTCATGAGGGTGACCGCTTTCCCCTGACGCTGACGTTCGAGCAGGCCGGGGAAGTCGAGATCGAGGTTGTCGTGCAGTCGGCGGGAAGCACTGATTTCAGTGGCCACCACCAGGGCCACGTCCCAACGAACTAGGTCGTCGTTATCCGCCCCAAGCCGTGAGCAAACCGCTCGCGCCAACGACCGAGCGCGCGCGGCGGCGACACTTCGACCGCAGAAATCGCCCGCAACGTCAAGTGAGCTCCCTGTGACAAAAAAGAGTCACCGAGCGATAAGGCATTTGCAATCGGAAATAATTGCTATTCTAGAAAAAGGGAATAGCAATACCCGCGGTTTGCACTTGCTCGATTGCGACAGGTTGCGACCAGAACGGGAAAGGACTCCGAGAACCAGCTCGACCGGGAAGGGGCTGGAGGAGACAGGGGGCAGGGAGTCATGGGAAACCTCACGCCGGTGTTCAA
>JBHICL010000365.1:0-3805 GCA_046759605.1 Alphaproteobacteria bacterium
TGGGCGCCGCGGGCAAGCTGGGCGCGCCCTATATCGGCACGGCCAAGGCCCAGACCACGACGTGGAAGATACAGAGCGCGTGGGCGGCGGGCGTGCTGGGCTTCCAGATCTTCGAGGAATGGGCCAACACCGTCGTCGAGAAGACCGGCGGAGAGCTGGCCATCACACCGTTCTCGGACAAGTCCGTGGTGGGCACGTTCCAGGCCCTGGACGCCGTGCAGAGCGGGGTCCTGGAAGCAAACAACTGGTTCACCCTCTATGGCGCCGGGCGCCTGCCCGTAACCGTGTTCCTCAGCTCCTATCCGCTGGGACCGCGCTACCCGCACGAATGGGACACGTTCTTCTATGGACTTGGGGGGCTCGAGATCGCACGCGAGATCTACGCGCGCGAAGGGCTGTACTACCTGGGTCCCATCCACCACGGCCCCAACATCATCCACTCGAAGGTGCCGATCCGCTCGATCGAGGACTTCAGAGGTCGCAAAATGCGCGTGCCGGGAGGCATGGTGGCCGAGCTGTTTACCGCCGCCGGCGCCAAGACGACCCTGCTTCCGGGCAGCGAGATCTTCCCGGCCCTCGAACGCGGCACCATCGACGTGGCGGATTACGTGGGTCCCGCGATCAATCTGCAGTTCGGCCTCCACCAGGTCACCGACTACATCTCCATGGGCCCGCCTGGCTACATGTCCATCTACCAGCCCGTGGACCTCATGGACTTCACCATCAACCTGAACACGTGGAACGCGGCATCACCGGAAATCCAGCAGTTCATGGAGTGCGAGGTCCACGCCTACTCCGACCTGCACCACGCGGCCATCCAGAAGGCGGACCAGGACGCCTGGGGCGAGCTGGAGGCCGTCGGCAACATCGTCACCCGCCTGTCGCAAGACGACGTCGAGGAGTTCATCCGCCTCGCCGTGCCGCTGTGGCACAACTGGGCAAACAAGGACAAGGACGCGGCACGGGTCTTCAAGATCCAGCTCGACTACATGATGTCGGGCAGTCTGGGCTACGTCACGCCCGACATGATCGAGGGGCAAGTGCTGGACCTTTAGGTTTCGACAGCGACCTGCCAGGAGGAGGCGTCCTCAAGTAAGGGCGCCTCCTCCTGCAGACCAAAAGGGGGAGTGGGGGCCGCATGCCGAACCTGACGTTCATTCTGCCGCACTGGATGTACTGGTCGGGGCTGTTGCTTTTCCCCATCGTCGCGATGTTCATCGTGCGACGCCAGCAAATGCAACCGGCCAGGCGCGAGGTTTCCCTTCCCGTCGGGTATTTCCTCTGGCTCACCGGCGGCTTCGTCGGCCTGCACAGGTTCTACACGCGCAGCTATCTGGGCGTGGTCTACATCCCGCTGTTTCTTGCCATTCTGTTTGGCAACGTGCGCGGCCGCACGGCGCGCGATCTCGTCTCGGGCGCTCGGCGCGAGCTGCTCCGCGCCGAGATACAGATCGGGCGGCTGCAGAAGAGCGTCGAGCAGGGAGCCGAGGGCGCGGCCGCGAAGCTGACGGAGATGGAGCAGACCTTCGCGACGGCCGAGGTCAATTTCGCCGCGGCCGAGCGCGCCTTCGACAATTGGCAGTTGTTCTCCGGCGGCTTCGCCGCGGCCATCGCGCTCCTGTTGCTGATCGACGCCTTCCTGCTGCCACGCCTCGTCCGCCGCTGTCGTGAGCAGGAACGTGCCGTCGCCGAGCCGGAACGAGAGGCGTTCGCCGACCCGACCGCGGTTCTTGCCGAGCATGCGGGCGATCCGACGAGGGGCCAGCGCACCTGGCTCACCGGCATCATCGACGCCTTGAACGGCTGGGTCGGCAATTTCGTGGCCTTCTGGTCGGTGATCGCGGTGTTCGTCTACTACTACGAGGTGCTGGCGCGCTACGTCTTCAACTCGCCGACCAACTGGGCCCACGAGAGCATGTTCCTGATGTTCGGAATGCAGTATCTGCTCGCCGGCGCCTTCGCCTATCGCGAGGACGCGCACGTCCGGGTCGACGTGTTGTACACGCGGCTCTCGACGCGGCGTAAGGCGATACTGGACGTCGTCACGTCGGTCTTCTTCTTCATCTTTACGGGCACGCTGTTGTGGACCGGCGGGATCTTCATGCTGCGTTCCATCAACCTTTTCGAGGTCTCCTTCACCGAGTGGGCGGTTCAATACTGGCCGGTCAAGTCGACCATCGCCCTCGGCGCATTGCTCCTTCTCCTGCAGGGCATCTCGCGATTGATCAAGGATGTGCGGGTGCTCGCCCAGCCGCAGGTGGAGGCGTAGCCCGTGGGTATCGAGATCGGGATCGGCTGGCTCACCGTCTTGATGTTCGGATCCCTGGCGGCCCTGCTCCTGGCGGGCCTGCCGCTGGCTTTCGTGACGGGCGGCCTGGGCGCCATCTTTTTGTTCGTGTTCGGCAACGTGGCAATGCTGAACATCTTCCCTTCGCGCATTTTCCCGTTCATGACCGATTTCCAGCTTTCGGCCATCCCGCTGTTCATCTTCATGGCGGCGATGCTGGAGCGCGCCGGCCTCATCGAGGAGCTGTTCGACGTCATATACAAGATCCTTGGCGGGCTGCGCGGAGGTCTGGCGGCGGCGACCATTATCGCCTCGACGATACTCGCCGCGATGGTCGGGGTGATCGGCGCCACCGAGGTGACCATGGGCATGATCGCCCTGCCGGCGATGCTGAAACGCCACTACAGCAGCAGCATGGCCTGTGGCTCGATATTGGCCGGCGGCACCCTGGGTATTCTGATCCCACCTTCGATCCTGGCCATCCTTTACGCGCTGTTGGCGGCACAGTCGGTGGGAGAGCTTTTCGTCGGCGCCGTATTCCCCGGTTTGCTGCTGTCGGGGCTCTACATCATCTACGTGACCGCCCGGAGCTATCTCTTCCCGGCCGACGGCCCGGCCCTCGCGCTCGAGGAAAGGGTAAGCACCATCGAGAAGGTACGGTTGCTCCGGGGCATGATCGCGCCGATCACGCTGGTCGTGCTGGTCTTGGGCGTGATCTTCACCGGCGTGGCGACGCCGGTGGAAGCGGCCGGCATTGGCACGTTCGGTGCTCTCGTGGTGACCGCGCTGCACCGGCGCCTCGACTGGATCGCCGTGCGAGAGGCCGCCATCACGACGCTCAAAGCCACGGCGATGGTGCTGTGGATCATCTTCGGGGCCAGCATCTTCGTCGGCTTCTACATCGTGAACGGCGGCCAGCAGTTCGTCACCGATCTGCTTGTTGGCACCGGCCTCGGGCCCTACGGCATCCTGCTCATCATGATGGTCATCCTCGTGGTCCTGGGGATGTTCCTCGATTGGGTCGGCATCCTGTTCCTGGCGGTGCCGATCTTCGTCCCGATCATCAAATCACTGAGCTTCGATGGTCTTATCGGGCTTCCCGGAGTCGCGCCCGCGGACATCCCGTTGTGGTTCGGCGTCGTCTATATGATCAACATGCAGATGTCGTTCCTGAGCCCTCCGTTCGGCTACGCGCTGTTCTACCTCAAGAGCGTCGCGCCCAAGGAGGTCTCCATGGCCATCATCTACCGCTCGTCCGTGCCGTTCCTGCTCCTGCAGGCGCTGGGCCTCCTGATCTGCATCCTCTTCCCCCAGATCATCCTCTGGCTGCCACGGATCGTATACGGCTAGCGAACCTCAGTCGCCGTCTGGACTCGCCGCGGCCGGGGCGGCCGGTGGGAAGACGAAGCGGCGATAGAGAAAGCCCACGGCGATCAGGCTGAGCCCGAGGCCCAGGAACGACACCGCACGCAGGGCGCCGGCCAGGTTCGACATGTCGAGCAGGAAGACCTTGGCCAC
>JBHICL010000366.1:0-3794 GCA_046759605.1 Alphaproteobacteria bacterium
TTCGACCCGCCTACCGCGCCGCCAGCGATGCGCCACCGTCCAGCGCAAGCGCCGTCTCGTAGTCCTGGATGAGGTCGGCCACCGTGACGCCGGTCACCTCGAGGAAGGGCTCCGGATAGATCCCCATCCACAGCACGACGAGCACCATGGGGGCGAAAACGGCCACCTCGCGCGGCTCGAGGTCGAGGATGAACTTGAGATCCTCCTTCTCGAGCCTGCCGAAGATGACCCGCTTGTAGAGATAGAGCATGTACGCGGCGCCAAGGATGATGCCGGTGGTCGCCAGCAACGCGATCCAGGTGCTCGCCTGGAACACGCCCAGCAACACCAGAAACTCACCTATGAACCCACTGGTCCCGGGCAAGCCGACCGAGCCCAGCATGAAAATCATGAAGAAGAACGCGTATTTGGGCATGCGCTCGACGAGCCCGCCGTAGCGCGCGATGTCGCGGGAGTGGACCCGGTCGTAGACGACGCCGACGCAAAGGAACAGCGCCGCCGACAGAACGCCGTGGCTCAGCATCTGCATGATCGCGCCCTGTGCCCCCTGCTGCGTCACGGTGAATATGCCGAGGGTCACGAAGCCCATATGCGCGACCGAGGAGTAGGCGATGAGCTTCTTCATGTCCTCCTGGGCCAGCGCCACGAGCGAGGTATAGACGATCGCGACAATCGAAAGCCCGAAGACGAGCGGCGTGAAGGCCTCGGACGCGAGCGGCAGGATAGGGATCGAGAACCGAAGAAAACCGTAGCCCCCCATCTTCAGCAGGACGCCGGCGAGGATCACCGAGCCGGCGGTCGGCGCCTCCACATGCGCGTCGGGGAGCCAGGTGTGGACGGGCCACATGGGCAGCTTGACGGCGAAGGAGGCGAAGAAGGCCAGCCACAACCACATCTGAAGCCGACGCGGCAGCTCGAGGCCCATGATCGTGGGAATGTCCGTGGTGCCGCCTATGATGTACAGCACCAGCACGGCGACCAGCAGCAGCACCGAGCCCGCAAGGGTGTAGAGAAAGAACTTGAACGCGGAATAGACGCGCCGCGCGCCGCCCCAGACGCCGATGATGATGAACATGGGGATCAGCACGCCCTCGAAGAAGAGATAGAAGACGACGAAATCGAGAGCGACGAACGTCCCCACCATCATGGTTTCGAGTATCAGGAAAGCGATCATGTACTCGCGCACGCGCTCTGTGATCGCTTTCCACGACGCCAGCACGCAGAGCGGCGTGAGGAATGTCGACAACAGCACGAAGAACATCGATATGCCGTCGACGCCCACGTGATAGGAAACGTTGAACTCGGGCAGCCACGCGCGCCTCTCGACGAACTGGAACTCCGAGGTGCCGGGATCGAAGTTGAGCCATATCAGAAGGCTCAGCGCGAAGGTCGCGAGCGACGTCCACAACGCGCCGTAGCGCGCGTTGCGGGCGACCATCTCCCGGTCGCCGCCGATGACCAGAATGAACAGCACGCCAACGAGCGGCAGGAAGATCGTGAGTGACAGGATAGGAAACGTGCTCACGCCGCGAACCTCGCCTATCCGAACTGGATGAACAGATAAAAGGACACGATCACCACGACCCCGATCAGCATGGCGAAGGCGTAGTGGTAGATGTAGCCCGACTGCAGGCGGCTCGCCCGCACGGCCAGGTTGCGGGCCGCCGCCGCCACGCCGTCGGGCCCATAGCTGTCGATGACTGCGCCGTCACCCGTCTGCCAGAAACCGCGCCCGAGCTGGAAGGCGGGGCGCACGATGAGACGCTCGTAGAGCTCGTCGAAATACCACTTGTTGAACAGAAACAGATAGACGGCCTTGAGCCTGGCGGCGAGCCTGCCCGGCAGGTCGGGCCGCATGAGATACATGAGCCACGCAAGCGCGATGCCGACCAGCGCGAGGACGGTGGGCGCGCTGCGAACCCACTCGGGCACGTCGTGCGCGGCCTCGATGGTCTCGTGGCCGGGCAGCACGAGGATGGACTCGCGCCAGAACGCCTCCATCCCCCCACCGACGAACAGGCCCCAGGCGAGCCAGCCGGAGAAGATGGCGCCGAGCGCCAGCAGCACCAGGGGCACGATCATCACGGGCGGCGACTCGTGCGCGTGCGCGAAGACCTCTTGATCCGCCCGGGTGGGGCCGTGGAACGTCAGGAACAGGAGCCGCCACGAGTAGAACGCGGTCAAAAGCGCCGCGGTCAGCCCGAGCCAGAACGCATAGGTCCCGGCGCCCGTATGAGCAGCGAAGGCCGACTCGAGAATGATGTCCTTCGAGTAGAATCCGGCGAAGAACGGCACGCCCGCAAGCGCCAGGCTGCCCACCCACATCACCACCGCGGTCACGCGCATCTTCGAGAACAGGCCGCCCATCTTGCGCATGTCCTGCTCGGCGTTCATGGCGTGTATGACGCTTCCCGCGCCCAGGAAGAGCAGCGCCTTGAAGAAGGCATGGGTCATGAGATGAAAGATGGCCGCGGAATACGCGGACACGCCGGCGGCGAAGAACATGTAGCCGAGCTGGCTGCAGGTGGAATAGGCGATGACCCGCTTGATGTCGTTCTGCGTGAGACCCACGGTCGCGGCGAAGAACGCCGTGCTCGCGCCGATGACCGCGACGACGGTCAGCGCCAGCGGCGCGTACTCGAACATCGGCGAAAGCCTCGCCACCATGAAAACGCCGGCGGTCACCATGGTCGCGGCGTGGATGAGCGCCGAGACCGGCGTCGGACCCTCCATGGCGTCGGGCAGCCAGGTATGCAGGCCGATCTGCGCCGACTTGCCCATGGCGCCGATGAACAGCAGCAGGCACAGGGTCGTGAGAATGTCGACGCGGAGGCCGATGAATTCGAACTCCCGGCCGGCGATCTCGGGCGCGGCTTCGAAGACGGGGTCGTAATCGAGGGTGCCGAAGACGAAGAACACGCCGAGCAGTCCGAGGAAAAAGCCGAAGTCGCCGATCCGGTTCACGATGAACGCCTTGATGGCCGCGGCATTGGCCGACTCCCGCCGGTACCAGAAACCGATCAGGAGATACGAGCAGAGACCGACGCCTTCCCAACCGAGAAACAGCTGCACGAAGTTGTCGGCGGTCACCAGCGCCAGCATGAAGAAGGTGAACAGACTGAGATACGACATGAAGCGCGGGATCGACGGGTCGTGGGCCATGTAGCCCACCGAGTAGACGTGGATGATCGCCGAGACCACCGTGACCGCGAAGACCATCACGCCCGAGAGAGTGTCGAAGCGCAGCGCCCAGCCCACGTGCAACGAGCCTGAGTTGATCCACGTGAACAGCTCTATGGTCTGCCAGTTTCCGGCCACGGACACGTCGAAGAGAATCACGACGCCAAGCACCGCCGCGCCGATCATCGGAAGCACGCTCGCCAGTTGCGCGGGCCGGTCGCCCATGCGCTTGCCCGGCAGACCGGCGATGAGGCAACCCAGCAGCGGCAGGAAGACGGCAAGCGCGTACATCTAGCGCTTCTCCACGCCTAGAGAGGTCGAGGTCGAGGCCCCGTGCCTGTCCATGGCCATGCCTAGCCTCTCATGGCGTTGATGTCCTCGACCTCGATCGAGCCGCGGTTGCGGAAATAGACGACGACGATCGCGAGCCCTATCGCGGCCTCGGCGGCGGCCACCGTCAGCACGAACATGGCAAACACCTGGCCGACGAGGTCCTCGAGGCTCACCGAGAACGCCACCAGGTTGATGTTCACGGCGAGCAGCATCAGCTCGATGGACATCAGGATGATGATGACGTTCTTTCGGTTCAGGAAGATGCCGAAGATCCCGAGCGT
>JBHICL010000367.1:0-3775 GCA_046759605.1 Alphaproteobacteria bacterium
GTGGTCCTGAAATATGTACCGCGCCTGAACTTCGAGACGGATGAGAGCTTCGACAAAGCGGCCCGCATCCAGGAGCTTCTGCAGGAACCCGATATCGCCGCCGACCGGGTGGACGCGCAAGGTGGCCCGGCGGATTCCAGCGCCGGGGAGGACAGCCGTGGCTAGGCATCGGCGGCGCGCGGGACGCGCGATCAACGGCTGGCTGAATGTGGACAAGCCCGTCGGCATCACCTCGGCGGCATGCGTCGAGCGCGTGCGGGAGATCACGGAAGCCTCCAAGCTCGGTCATGCCGGCACGCTCGACCCGCTGGCCTCGGGTGTGCTGCCCATCGCCCTGGGTGAGGCCACCAAGCTCATGCCGTACCTCCTGGACGCGCCAAAGGAGTATCGCTTCACGGTGAAATGGGGCGAACGGCGGTCAACGGACGACGCCGAGGGCGAAATTGTGGAAACCTGCGACCTGCGGCCAACCACCGCGGCCATCGCGGCCGCGCTCCCGGACTTCCTGGGCGAGATCATGCAGGTTCCCCCGGCATACTCGGCGATCAAGATTGGCGGCAAGCGGGCCTACGCACTGGCCCGAGCCGGAGAGGTCGTGGAGCTCGAGGCGCGCCCGGTGCGGATCGACAGCATCGAGCTTCTGGGCGCGTCGGAGCCGGACCGGGCGGAGCTATATGTGGTCTGCCGCAAGGGCGCGTACATGCGCAGCCTGGCGCGCGACCTGGCGGCGAGGCTCGGCACCTGCGGCCACCTGTTGCGTCTGCGTCGCTCGGGGGTGGGTCCGTTTCGTGAAGCGAACGCGATTTCGCTGGAATTGCTGGCGCATCTCGGCCATATTCCCGGCGCCACTCACCAGTTGCTACCGATCGAAACCGCGCTGGACGACATCCCGGCGCTGGCTATTTCGGCGCGTGACGCCGCTCGGCTCCGCAGAGGGCAGGCGGTTCCGGTGATGGACGGCGAGGACCGGCAATTGATCAGGGAGGTCGGGGACGAGGGGATCGTCCTCGCAAAACAGGCGGCAACGCCGGTGGCGCTGGCGCGTGTCGACGGGATCCAGATCAGGCCGGTCCGTGTGCTGAACGTCTAGAGAAGGGTACGAGATGTCGATCACGGCAGAACGGAAAAGAGAGCTGATCAACGAGTTTCAGGCCAAGGAGGGCGATACGGGATCGCCCGAGGTCCAGATTGCGATACTGACCGAGCGCATCGTAAATCTAACCGAGCATTTGAAAACCCACCAGAAGGACCATCACTCACGACGCGGTCTACTGATCATGGTCGGCCAGCGCCGGCGGCTGCTGGATTACCTCAAGCGCTCTAACGCGAGCCGCTATCAGGGTGTCATCGCGCGCCTCGGTATCCGTCGTTAAGCGCTGACCAAGAGCAACACCCACGCAAACAGAGAGTTTCGGAAACGTAAATGCTAAACCTCGTACGAAGAGAAATTGAATGGGGCGGCCGCCCGCTGGTGATCGAATCCGGTCACGTGGCCCGCCAGGCCGATGGCGCTGTCATAGCGACATATGGCGAAACCTCCGTCTTGTGCACGGCCGTGGCCATGAAAACGCCGAGGCCCGGCGTAGACTTTTTCCCGCTAACGGTCAACTACCAGGAAAAAGCGTTCGCGGCAGGCAAGATCCCGGGCGGGTTCTTCAAGCGCGAGGGTCGGCCGTCCGAGAAGGAGACCTTGACCTCGCGCCTCATAGACCGTCCGATCCGGCCGCTGTTCCACAAGGACTTCCGCAACGAGACGCAGGTCATTTGCACCGTCATCAGCCACGACCTCGAGAACGACCCGGATATCGTCGCCATGGTCGGCGCCTCGGCGGCGCTCACGTTATCGGGAATACCGTTTCTTGGTCCGATTGGCGGAGCCCGGGTCGGCTACAAGGATGGCCAGTATTTGCTGAACCCGCGCCTCGACGAGATCGACGACTCCGTTCTCGATCTTGTGGTTGCCGGCACCCGCGAAGGGGTGCTGATGGTCGAGTCGGAAGCGCATGAGCTGTCCGAGGACGAAATGCTCGGCGCGGTCATGTTCGGCCATCGGGCGAGCCAGCCGGTCATCGACATGATCATCTCCCTCGCCGAGGAGGCGGCCAAGGAACCTTGGGACGTGAGCGGCCCGCCGGCCGAGCTCGCGGAAATCAAGGAACGCGTGAGAACGTTGGCCGAAACCGGTCTCAAGGAAGCTTATGCCGAACCGGTGAAGCAGGCCCGGCTGGATAAGGTCGAGGCGGTCAAGACGACCGTGGCCGAGACCCTGGAAGCGGAGGAAATAGATCCGGAGCTGGCCAAGGGGCCGATCAAGCAGCTCGAGCAGGAAATCGTACGCGGCAATATCCTGGCGACCGGCGTCAGGATCGACGGGCGCGACACGTCCACCGTGCGTCCTATCGACTGCCGTGTCAGCATTCTCCCGCGCAGCCACGGCTCGGCCTTGTTCACGCGCGGCGAAACGCAGGCTCTGGTGGTCGCGACCCTGGGCACCGGTCAGGACGAGCAGATCATGGACGCGCTGGAGGGCGAGTACCGCGAGCACTTCCTGCTGCACTACAACTTCCCGCCCTACTCGGTGGGCGAGGCGAGTTTCTTGCGTTCGCCCGGGCGGCGCGAAATCGGCCACGGCAAGCTTGCCTGGCGCGCGATAAGGCCGCTCCTGCCGTCGAAGGAGGAGTTCCCGTACACGATCAGGGTCGTCTCCGAGATCACAGAGTCGAACGGATCCTCTTCGATGGCGACCGTCTGTGGCAGCTCTCTCGCGCTCATGGACGCGGGCGTGCCCCTGCGCAACGCCATCGCCGGCATCGCGATGGGCCTCATCAAGGAGGAGGAGGATGGCATCGCCGTGCTGTCCGACATACTCGGCGACGAGGATCACCTGGGCGATATGGATTTCAAGGTCGCCGGCACGTCCGAGGGCATAACCTCGTTGCAGATGGACATCAAGATCACGTCGATCACCGAGGAAATCATGCGCCGGGCGCTTGCCCAGGCGCGCGAGGGACGCCTGCATATTCTCTCGGAGATGTCCGCGGCCATCGCCACCCATCGCGACGACCTCAGCGTGCATGCGCCGCGCATCACCACGATCACGATCCCACGCGACAAGATCCGTGAGGTCATCGGCACCGGTGGAAAGGTGATCCGGGAGATCTGCGAGGTAACAGGGTGCAAGATCGACATCGACGACGACGGCGCGGTCAAGATCGCCTCGGTGGACGCCGAGGCGGCCCTAAGGGCCTTGGATTGGATCAAGGACATTACCTCAGAGCCCGAGCTGGGCGTGATCTACAACGGCACCGTCGTCAAGGTCCTGGACTTCGGCGCCTTCGTGAACTTCATGGGTTCCCGCGACGGCCTGGTGCACATCTCCGAGCTCAGGCCGGAGCGCGTGGGCAAGGTCACCGACGTGGTCAAGGAAGGAGACAGCGTCAAGGTCAAGGTCATTGGGTTCGACGAGCGGGGCAAGGTGAAGCTCTCCATGAAGTCGGTCGACCAGGAAACCGGGCAGGATCTCTCCCCGCAGATGGACCGTCCGGCGGATCGTACATCGCGGCCCCGCCGCCGCCGGCGCGCGTGAACCGCCAACCTTAGCCTCCCAGCTCGACGAAGCGCTGCGCCTGACGCGCGGTCCTGAGGATGTGTCGGCGCTTGACCGGCGCGCTGAGGTAACGGTTGGTCGCCGCCAGGATATCTCCTATCCAGGGCGCTTCGGGTTGCCGTGCGACCTCTTCTTCGACCGCGGTGAGGACTTTCAGGTAGTGACAGG
>JBHICL010000368.1:0-3750 GCA_046759605.1 Alphaproteobacteria bacterium
AGGCTGCCGTCGGCGCGCACGGTGACGGTGTTGACCGCGCCGATGCGCCGGGCCAGTGGAACCACGACATCGACGGCGGCCAGCGCCGCCTCCTTATGAGGAACCGTGACGTTGACACCGCGAAAGCCCAAGAGCGCGAGGACGCGGAGCGCTTGGCCGAAATGCCCCGGGTCGATCCCCAGCGGGACATAGGCCCCATCGACGCCATACTTCTCGAGCCAGTAGCCGTGCAGCCGCGGCGAGCGCGACTGCTCGACCGGCCAGCCCATCACGCCGGCAAGCTTGGCGTTGCCGGAGAGAATCACGGTTTAACCACCCCGTGATTGCGCAAAAAATCCAGCAGCGCCAGGAGCGGCAGGCCAAGGATGGTAAAGTAATCCCCTTCGACCTTCGAGAAGAGTTGGGCGCCGCGCCCTTCAAGCTGATAGGCGCCCACGGACTCGAGCGCCGCCGGGCCCACCGCCGCGAGGTAATCGTCGAGAAACCCGTCGGTGAACGGCCGCATGGTGAGCTTCGCATGTCCGAGATGGTGCCACAGGCGCTGGCCATCCCGGACCACACACACGCAGCTTATCAACTCGTGGGTGCGGCCCCTGAGCGCCATCAGGTGAGTCCGCGCGTGGCTGTTATCGACCGGCTTGTCAAACCAAACGCCAGCGCAATCCAGTATCTGGTCCGCGCCGATCACGAGCGCGTCTGGGTGGCGGCGTGAGACGCGCTGTGCCTTGTGCTCGGCCAAGGTCTCGGCGACCGCCGTGGCTGGCGCACCCTCGGCCCCCATGGCGCGCTTGATCTCGTCCTCGTCGATCGCCGCCGCGTCGAACTCGCAGCCAACACCGGCACGCCGCAGGATGTCCGCCCGCGCCGAGGAGGCCGAGGCTAGAACAACTCGGGGTGGTGCCGCGGCGCGACGCGCCGTCGCGTTCGGTGGTGTCACAACCGCGGCCACTGGTGGTGCGGGGCGTTCAATGCCGGCCTGAACATTGCCCGACTTCCTTTTCAATCTGGGCCGCCTGGAGGTTAACACGGGAGAGATATACAGCAAAGAACGCCGCCTTACACCGGCGCCGCCGCGCGCCAGCTCGCCGCAGCACCGCTTGTGCGGGTCGCCCCATCCGAAGGAAGACGGTTCGCCAGGCGCTGTTGATAGTGGCCGCACTTCGGGGGCAACTCGGTATCCCTCACCGAGCGACCATATTTAACCCCTGCATACCAGAGAATGATCCGCCAGCCTGTCCTCAAGGGTACAAAGTTTTCCCGCCCTTTGGCCAAACACTCAAACGCCTTGGCAAGCCACCCTGTGCACGCCTATCAGGCTCTCCATCTCCTCCCCAGGTCGGTGGACAAATCCCTTTCACCCCTGAATCCCGGATTCCCACAGCAACACAACAACTACAACAACCTTTAAAGGATCCCTTAATAATTGTAGTAATCAGCGGTGCCATGATGCCAACCACACCTGCCGCCGAGTCGCCTCCAGCAACGCCGAACAAGCTTCTCTGTCGCGCCCTGGCAGGTCAGGCTCTGCCACGCCCGCCATTCTGGTTCATGCGCCAAGCCGGTAGGTACTTGCCGGAGTACAGGGAGATTCGTGAAAAGGCCGGGAGCTTTCTCGACTTCTGTTATTCGCCGGAGCTTGCGTGCGAAGCGACGCTGCAACCGGTGCGACGCTTCGGAACCGACGCCGCGATCGTGTTCTCGGACATTCTGGTGATTCCGGACGCACTCGGGCGGGCGGTCAATTTCCTGCCGCAAAAGGGTCCAGTACTCGAACCGATCCGCTCAGTCGGTGACGTTAAAGCGCTCTCTCCCGGTAGGGTGCGTGATCGTTTGGACCCGGTCTATGAAACCCTGCGGCGGGCGCGGGGTGCGCTACCTCGGGGAGTGGCGTTGATCGGTTTCGCCGGCGCGCCTTGGACGGTGGCCTGCTACATGGTGGAAGGGAGTGCGCCCCGGGAGTTCACGTGCGCGAGGGCATGGGCGCGCGATCGACCGGCCGAGATGCAAGCCCTGATCAGCATCCTGATCGAGGCTACAGCCACCCATCTGATTGCACAGGCCGACGCCGGCGCGGAGGTCCTGCAGCTCTTCGACACCTGGGCCGGGGCGTTGGCCGCGGCGGAGTTCGAGCGTTGGTCCATCGCGCCGACGGCGGAGCTTGTCCGCAGGATCGGGGAGCCTCATCCCGAGGTTCCGATCATCGGTTTCCCGAATAAGGCTGGGCGCCTTTACGCGGCCTACGCGGAGCGCACGGGCGTCGACGCCGTTTCCATCGACAGCACGGTGCCGCTCCAGTGGGCCGCGAATGAGCTTCAGCCTCACTGCCCGGTCCAGGGCAATCTCGACCCTTACCTGCTTGTAAGCGGCGGCAAACCGCTTCGGGATGAAGCTCAAAGGATTCTCTCGGTCTTGGGCCGCGGGCCGTTCGTGTTCAATTTGGGGCATGGCGTCCTGCCGCAAACGCCGCCCGAGCATGTTAGCGAGCTTGCCGATATTATCCGTGACTGGGGCTCCTGAAGGGGCTGCGGCGCATAAGGACAGGCACACGACGTCGCGAATGACGAAAACCGCTGTGGTGCTCTTCAACCTGGGTGGGCCGGACCGGTTAGACGCGGTCCAGCCCTTCCTGTTCAATCTTTTCAACGACCCGAACATCGTCGATATGCCGGGACCCGCGCGAGGGCTGTTGGCGCGGTTCATCGCGAAGCGGCGGGGCCCTGTCAGCCGTGAAATCTACGGCCGCATCGGAGGCAAGTCGCCGCTCCTGGAACTCACGATGCGGCAAAGGGACGCGTTGACCGAGGCGCTGTCCGATCTGGAGGATGTCAGAGTATTCGTCTCGATGCGTTACTGGCATCCCATGAGTGATGAAATCGCCGCTGCGGTCGCGGACTACGGGCCGGACGAGATCATACTTCTGCCCCTTTACCCTCAGTTCTCCAGGACGACGGCTGGATCTTCGCTGCGGGACTGGCGCCGGGCGGCCGGGAAAGCCGGCCTTCGGGCGCCCAGCCGGGCCATTTGTTGCTACCCGACGGCGGCGGGCCTCGTCGCGGGCTTGGCGGAACTGGTACGCAAGGGGATCAGCGAAGCGGCGGGGGGCGCGGCCAGGGTGCGTGTGTTGTTTTCCGCCCACGGCCTGCCCAGGCGGGTTGTCGCCAGGGGCGATCCCTATCAATGGCAAGTCGAGCAGACCGCCGCGGCCCTGGTTTCACGACTCGGCATCGAGGGCCTTGACTGGGTGGTGTGCTATCAGAGCCGCGTGGGACCACTGCGGTGGATCGGCCCCGCAACCGATGCCGAGATCGTCCGCGCCGGTGCGGCGGGGCTGGGCGTGGTGGTGGTGCCGATCGCTTTCGTCTCGGAGCATTCGGAGACCTTGGTGGAGCTCGACATCGACTATCGCGACCTCGCCGCGGATCGCGGCGTTCCCGTCTTTGTCCGCGTGCCGGCGCTGGGGACCGACCCGGCGTTCATCGACGCCCTCGCTCATCTTGTGCGCGAGGCGCGGGAGCAAGGTGTCGCGCTTTGTTCGCAATCGGGCGGGCGGTATTGTCCGGCGGGGCTCGCGGGCTGTGCTTTCGCGCAGGCGAGGGCGCCATGTGCAACCGAAGCTGCATAGGAGGAGGCGATGACGGCGTGGCTCAGTGATCTCCATCCCTGGATCAAGGCCCTGCACATCATCAGTGTGATCGCTTGGATGGGCGGGCTTCTGTACCTGCCGAGGCTGTTTGTGTATCACTGCGCCGC
>JBHICL010000369.1:0-3749 GCA_046759605.1 Alphaproteobacteria bacterium
CGCGACGCCAAGCTCGCCGGGGCCGATCTCACGCGCGGCCGGTTGAGCGGCGTCAACCTGGCGCGGGCGGACCTCGAAGGCGCGGACCTTCACGGCGCGGACATGGAATTCGCCTTCATGCCGGAGGCGTGTTTCGCCGGGGCCTCCCTGCGGGGCGCCGACCTGAGCGGCGTTAACCTTGACGGCGCCGACCTCGACGGCGCGGACCTCAGGGAGGCGAACCTGCGGGGCGCCGCCCTCCATGGCGCGCGGCTCGTGGGGGCGGATCTGCGGGAGGCCCGGCTCGGCGGCGCGTTCTTGATCGGCGCGTCCCTCGCGCACGCCGACCTGCGCGGCGCGTATGTCCGTGTGGCGAGGTTCGATGGCGCCGATCTTAGAGGCGCCGACCTGCGGGGCGCCCGGGGCCTGGTGGCGGCTCAGATCGAAGCGGCCGCCTCAAGCGCGAACGCGAATCTCGATGTTCTCGGGAGTGAGGAACGGATCATGGCGGACGAGGATCACGGAGCAATGCTGGGACGGGGCGTGAAGACCTGGAACGGCTGGCGCAACGAACATCGGGAGTGCCGGCCTGTGCTCTCGGGCGCGAGTCTACGGGCGCTGGACTTGAGCGGCGCGGATCTCGCGGACGCGGACATGACCGGCGTGGACCTGCGCGGCACGGTCCTCAAGGACGCGGTGCTGGCCGGCGCGAAGCTCTCGGGTGCGAACCTCTTCAAGGCGGTGCTCGACGGCGCGGACCTTCGTGGGGCCGACCTGCGCGGGGCGCTCTTTCTCAACTGCGCCCAGCTCACCGCCGCACGAAACTGGGAAACGGCCCATCGCGACGACGAATTGGCTTGCGGCGCCGACATGCCGCGCCCTCCCGATGAGGCCTGATGAGCGCGCTCAAAGGCGCAGCCCCATGGTGTTCTTCTCGTAGGTCACCGTCTCGAAGCGGAGCCCCAGCTCGCGCGCCCGACCGAGAGCCGCGCGCACCTCGTCATGGTTCGGGCGTCGAGCCAGCTCCTCGTACCTGGGCTGGTATTTCGGGCTGCGCGGGTCGCAGAAATTATCCGGGTGATACTGGTCCATGATGTTGACGGGCACGTCGGGAATGTGCTCGGCCACCCACTCGAGCACGGGGTAGGTGCAGCATTCCACGTGATTGGGCATCACCAGGTGGCGGATGGTCTGGCCCTCGCCCCAGTCATGGACCATGAGAAGATTGCGGGTCACCGTCTCCCAATATCGTGGTGTCCGCGAGAGCGTGATGGCGCATCGCCCGGGCCCGAACTTGAGGTCGGGCAGCCACACGTCCATGAGCACCCTGAGGATCCGCATCGCTTCCTCGGACATGAAATAGTTGCTGTTCCACAACATCGGCGCGTTGAAGGCGCCGTCGTAGGACCCCTGCTCACGACGGAGCTCGTGGGGATCGAGCCAGTCGCTCTTGACCTGGAGCGCCTCGGCCAGCACCTCGCGGCGTGGCGGTTCCGGGTCCCGCGCCAGGAGTGCGATCGCATCCGTGATCGTATGCAGGTGGATCGTAACCTCGCCCCCCACCCAGTTGACGTTGTGGCAACCCTCCTTGCGCAATAGCCAGGCCATGGTAGCGAGGGTGCGCGCGTCGACGGCCATGCCGTTGTCCTTGTCCGTGCTGATATCGCCGTTCTGGCAGAAGGCGCACCGCATGTTGCAGGACGTGAAGAAGATGGTCCCGGAGCCCTCGGTCCCGCGGTAGATCAGCTCCTCGCCCGGATGGTGGAAGTACGTGCTGACCCGGGTACCGGAAGCCAGCTTGCAGGTCCCGAGCTTCGCGCCCCGGCTGCGATCCACGCCGCAGTGCCACTGGCAGAAGTTGCAGTGGGTGAGCATCCGCCGGGCCAGCTCGGCGCAGAGGTCGACGAGGCTTTCCCCAGGAGTCGCCGGGGAGAGGGGCGCGTTCGCATCCCGCACCTGCCCGAGGCGCTCGAGAAACACGGCCGTGAGCCCCTCGAGCTCGCGCCAGAGCTCCTCCTCGGACGCGTCGCCAAGGGACAGGCCCACGGGAACGGTGGCGGCTATGCGGAACTTTGCGGGTCTGCGGTCAGAGGCAACGTCACGGTACCAGGAAAGCGGATCGGCAACCGCCGGATCCCGCCAGACCCACAACCGATCGAAGGCGTCCATCGCTTACCGCCCTCACCCAGATCTCGATGGTAAGCGCTGTCCTCGCCGCAGTCACGCCGTTTCGGTCGACAGAAACGGACCTCAACGCACGGTCGCACAGGTGCACTTGGCGAGGTGCGTGACCTTATGGGAGACGCTTCCCACCACGAGCCCTTTCAGCTCACCGAGGCCGCGACTTCCCATCACGATCATATCGGCGCCATGCCTCTCGGCGACGTCGAGGATAGCGGTGGCCGGGTCCCCTTCCTCGACAGTGCCGGTAACGTTGCCCGCGCCCTCCTTGCGGGCGGTCTCTTCCGCGTCGCGAAGGACCCGGTTCAGGACCTCCCGGTGATCCAGGTCCTCGGCCCGGGCGAACGCCTGAAGGGGCTCCGGTAGAGGCCCGTGGGAGACGGTCACCAGCACCAGCCTGGCATCGTGCTTGCCCGCGAGCTCGCCGGCGAGAGCGACGGCGCGTTTTGCATGACCCGAGCCGTCGACGGCGGCTACGATCGTGGAAATCATGAAATCCTCCCACTTCTTCGGTTCCGGGTCCGGTGAGACCCCAGGGATTACGTGAAGATAAATCGTCGGCCCCGGTTGTTCTTGATCCAGGTCATAACGTTTCGCGGTCGTGGGCGGTGGGTGGCTCGTCACGGGCGCGCGCGGAGCGGGCCAAACCGCAGGTTGGTGAGAACGAGCCCGGCGAGGATGATCCCGAGCCCGGCCAGCGCCTGGGCGGTGGGCGCCTCGCTCAGGAAAAGGACGCCCCACAGGACGCCCAGGGCCGGGTTCAGATAGTTGTTGAGCGACAGGAACGTGGCGCCTGCCCGTCGTACGAGCTGGAAGACCACGATACCGGCCAGCGCCGTGGAGCCCAAACCCAGGACCACCACCGAGGCGACGGAGATGGCGCTGGGACTGAGCTCCCAGGGGCGCTCGAGGACGAGGCTCAGCGGCACCATGATCAGGCTCGACGAGACGAGCATGCCCGTGGCCGCGGCGGCACGGGGCATCGGAGGGACCATGCGCGCGAAGAAGCCGGCGACGGCATAACAAACCGCCCCGCCGACCACCGCGAGCTGGCCCAGGGCGTGGCTCCCCAGGGATGCGATCTCGCCGGGGCCGATCAGGACCACGACCCCGACAAAGCCCGTCAACACACCAGCCCCGCGCGGCCAGGTCAAACGCTCGTCGCTGGTCACGAAGTGCCCGAGTATGAACGCCACGAGAGGTGTGGTGGCGATCAGCATGGCGGCGAGTGCGCTGTCGATGAACTGCTCTCCCCACCCGATCAGGAAGAACGGCAAGGCATTTCCCGCGATCCCCACGAGCACGAGGGGGAGCCAGGCGGCGCGGCCGCGCGGCAGCGCGACGCCACGAAGGCGGAGAAACAGCAACAGAACGAGCGCCCCGATGGTTATGCGGCCCGCGGCCAGGGTCACCGGGGGCACCGTCGCCACCGCGAGCTTGATGAACATGAAGCTCGAGCTCCACAGCAATGCGAGGAGCAGCAGCAATCCGGCGTCCTGCGGCGTTGCACGCATTGCCAGCGCCTTGGTTGGGAGCGTTCGACGACGGAACCATTGCCTTAGCACGCGCCGCCTTCGCGGCACAAACCG
>JBHICL010000370.1:0-3747 GCA_046759605.1 Alphaproteobacteria bacterium
CTCGCGCTGGCGATCGCGTACTCGCGCTTCATCGAGTCCACGCTCTACCCGGTGATCGTGTTCCTGCAGATCGTGCCCAAGATCGCGATCGCGCCTTTGTTCATTATCTGGTTCGGCTTCGGCTTCACGCCGAAGCTGCTGCTCGTGTTCCTGTTGTCGTTCTTTCCGATCGTGGTCAGCGCCATCGCCGGGTTCAAATCGCTCGACCCGGAGATCGAGGATCTCGCGCGCTCGACCGGTGCGAGCGAGTGGCTCATGTTCAAGAAGGTGCGTTTGCCGCACGCTGTACCCAGCATCTTCACGGGCATGAAGGTCGGTGCGGCGCTCTCGGCGACCGCCGCGGTGGTGGCCGAGTTCGTGGCCTCGGACAAGGGCCTGGGTTTTCTTTTGCTCGAATACAACGGCAATCTGGAGACGGCCATGGTGTTCGCCGTTATCGTGATCCTGAGCGCGATCGGTCTCGTGGTGTACTACGCCGTCGAGGTCCTGGAGCGTTTGACGATCCCGTGGCACGTCTCGCAACGTGGCCCCTCGGAGGACGTCACGGTGTCCTGAGGTGCCTCACGCACGCTTCGACGAAGCGAAAACAGTGGGAGGGAGAAATGGCGAAGACACTCAAGCTTGTCGCCTTGGTGGCGGCCGGGTTCCTCGGCTCGGTGGGGTCGGCCACCGCTGCCGATGACGTCAGCTTGCGCCTCAACTGGGTCTTGGGCGGCCTCCATACGCCGTTCTACCTGGGTGCCGAGCGCGGCTACTACGAGGACGAAGGCATCAACATTACGATCAACGAGGGTCGGGGCTCGGGCCGGGCCGTGCAGATCATGGCCGCCAAAGGCGACACCTTCGCCATGGCCGATGCCGGCAGTCTGATGTTGGGCGCCGCCAAGGGTGCGCCGGTCAAGGCGGTGATGTCGCTCCTCAACACCTCGGGCTTCGGCGTCATCTCGCTGTCCGACGCCGGCATTACCTCGGTGAAGGATCTCGAGGGCAAGAAGCTGGCGGTCTCGCCCGGCGACGCGCTGACCCAGTTGTTCCCGGCCGTCGTGTCCGCCAACGAGCTGGACGAGGACAAGATCTCGCTCGTCTTCATGGACCCGGCGGCGAAACCGGTCGCCGTCATGGAACGCGAGGCCGACGCCCTTTTGGGCGGGATCGACGACCAGCCCTTCCTCATCCAGGCACAGGGCTTCGAGACCGCGGAGCTTCGCTTCGCTGATATCGGCGTCAACACCGTCGGCATCACGGTGCTGACCCATGAGGACGTGCTGGACGAGAATCCGGATCTGGTCCGGCGCTTCATTAAGGCGTCGGTGCGTTCGTGGGAGGCAGCACTCGAGGACCCGGCCGCCGCCGTCGAGGCCGCAGCTAAGATCAAGCCCGACCTTAATCGCGAGGCGACGCTCAAGCAGCTTGAGGTCGATCTGGGCCTACTTTTCTCGCCCAATACCGAGGGCAAGGGCCTGGGCTTCGGTGCGAGTGAGGACTGGCAGCACACGAAGGAGCTGTTGACGGCCTATCGCGGACTCGAGACGGACAGGGAGGCAACGTCGTTCTTCACGAACGAGTTCCTACCGCAGTGACGCCCGAGCCGCGAAAGATGCGTTCGCCGGTCGCCGCCGCGCCGCGCTCGAATGAGGGCGCGGTGGCGGCCGCACGTCGTGTCAACATCGCGATCAATTCTCTGAGCAAGATCTTCCGCCGTGGCGGCATGGAGACGCATGCGCTCGATGGCATCGACCTCGACATCCATTACGGAGAATTTCTGTCGATCGTCGGCCCGTCAGGCTGCGGCAAAAGCACGATCCTGCGCATCATTGGGGGCCTCATCCCACCCTCGGCCGGCTCGATTCGTGTCGACGGGCGCGAGGTCAAGGGGCCGGAAACGAACCTGGGAATCGTCTTCCAGAAGCCGATCCTTCTCGACTGGCGCACGGTGCTCGGCAACGTCTTATTCCAGGCCGAGATGCGGAAGCTCGATACCCGGGATTATGAGGAGCGGGCGCGCCGGTTGTTGGCCGCGGTGGGCCTGGCCGAGTTCGAGGACCGCTACCCCCGTGAGCTGTCGGGCGGCATGCAGCAGCGCGCCTCGATCGCGCGGGCTCTCATCCACGAGCCACCGCTTCTCTTGATGGACGAGCCTTTCGGCGCGCTCGACGCGCTCACACGCGAACAGATGCGCGTGGACCTGGAGGAGTTGTGGCTCGATACAAACAAAACTGTGGTCTTTATTACCCACAGCATCGACGAAGCCGTACTACTGTCCGACCGTGTCGTTGTGTTGTCGCCGCGGCCGGGTCGGATAGAGCGCATCATGGACATCGAGCTGCCGCGGCCCCGCGGGCTTGCGGCGCGTAAGTTGCCCGCGTTCAACGCCGCGGTGGAGCCGATCACGCAGATTTTCCTTGCGCGCGGTGTACTGCACAGCGGCAAGAGCGGCCTCGCGGTCGTCAAGACCGATATCGATTGACGGATGGAGGTTGGCGATATGGAACCGTTGAAGGGGATTATTTCTGCACCGCTTCTGCCGATGAAGCCCGACTACACGATCGACTGGGACAGCTTCCGGTCCTACATCGGCTGGATTGCGGCCCAGAAGCCGGCGGCAATCGCGGTCAACATGGATGCGAGCGAGGGGCCGTCGCTCAGCCGTGACGAGCAGATCCAGGTCCTGACGGCCTCTATCGAGGTGGTGGCCGGCGCCTGCCCCGTGTTCTCGGGCCTTATCGCCGCCTACACCGACGACGCCGTCGCCTGGGGCAAGGAGCTGAAGGCCGCGGGCGCCGAGGCCATGCCTGTCTTCCCACCATTTCCGGCCTTCCTCGGTCATCCGGTTCCGGCGGAGATGATCTACGCTTATCACAAGGCGATCGCCGACGGGGTCGACCTGCCACTAGTTGCGTTCCAGTTCCCCAAGGCCTTCGGCTGCGACATCTCGCCCGCGGCCCTTGCGAAGCTCGCGGAGATCCCTCATGTCGTGGGCCTCAAAGAGGCGTCGTTCGACACGCCGAAAACCGTGGAGACGATCGAGGCCGCGCGTGCGCTTCCGCGTAGGATCGGCATCATGACCGGCAGCGACACGTTCATCATGGAAGCCCTCGTCATGGGGTGCGACGGCGCGCTGATCGGGTTCGCCGGCACCGCAACGGCGGAGCTCGTCGAGATGCAGGCAGCCGTGGCGGCGCGCGACTACGACAGAGCAAAGGCGATTTGGGACCGCCTCGGTCCGCTTGCGCGCCATTGCTGGCGTCCGCCGATCCGCGACTACCGGCCGCGCATGAAGGAAGTGCTGGTCATGCAGGGCCTCATCGAGCACGCAACGGTGCGCCCGCCACAGCTTCCGGTCGACGACGACGAGCGCGTCCAGCTCGAGCGCCTGGCCGATGTCGCGGGGATTCTCGCGGATACGGCGCTGCGCCCAACCGGGACTTAAGCCGAGCCGTGGCGCCAGGCGGTTAGCTGGGATTGCCAACTCGATTCAGGCTGATTCGTCGGTGCATGCCGGCGATGTTCAGAGGCCCCCATTCCTCGAATAGGCCCCAGTCAGCGTACTTGCTGAGATCCACCGCGGCCTGGGTCTCCTCCACCGTCATGCCGGCCCGGACTGCAGCCAGCACCTGGCTGTGGAGGTCCTCCGTATACTCGCGAAAAGCGGTTACGTCCGACTTTTCGCCGATCGGGCCGTGGCCTGGCGCGAGGATGTCGAAGTCCATCGCTTCGACGGCTTCAAAGAGTCGATACCAATGCTAC
>JBHICL010000371.1:0-3744 GCA_046759605.1 Alphaproteobacteria bacterium
AGCGGCGGGCGAGCGCGGCCCCCGTGCCGTCTCCGACGCCGGTGATGAAACAAACTGGCTCTGTCATATCACGCCTTGTGGGTTGTGCTGCCGGTTAGATCTGCGATCTACCGCCGTCCACCACCAGCTCGGCTCCGACCACGTACGACGAATCCGTGGACGCCAGGAACAGCGCAGCATTGGCCATCTCCTCTGCCGCGCCTATGCGCTTGATCGGAATCTGCTCCGCCCACTTATGTGGCTCCACAGGCAGCCCCAATTTTCCGAATATAGGAGTTTCAATGCTTCCGGGGCTCAGGGCGTTAACCCGTATACCTCGGTGAAGCAGTTCGGCGGAGAACGTTCTGGCCAAAGAACGTAGCGCTGCTTTGGTCGCACTGACAACAGCGTATCCCGGTACGCCTTTTCGATTGACGTCTCCCGTCACGAGAATGATCGACGCGCCGTCGTTCAGCCATGGAAGGACCCGTTGCACGGTAAAGAAGGCACCCTTGAAATTGGTATTCGATATCTCGTCGAAGAGCGCCTCATCCAACTGTTCAACAGGGACGGGCTTCGCGATTCCCGCATTGACCACCAGGATACCCACCTTGCCGAAACGCTCGACCGTCTGTTGATAGAGCCGATCGAGATCGGCGAGGTTTGTCACATCCCCCCGAACGGCCAGGGTTCCGTTTCCAATGGTCTGGATCGCATCCTCCAGGGTCTTTTGGGTGCGCCCGAAGATCACGACTTCGGCACCCTGGGCCTTGAACTCCTGGGCGGTGGCTAGCCCGATGCCGCTATTTCCGCCTGTGATAACAGCGACTTTGCCTTTGAGTTTCATGACGTATCTCCTTACTGAAGCCCAAACCACGCGAGCCCGGCACCGATCGCGACTGCAGCTGAACCTGCGATCGTCAGCAGGGCGGCGAGTCCTCGTCGCTCCAGCGGGAGCGGGCGGAATAACGCGGCTACGCGCCCGACCAGCAGGATCGGTGGCGCGGCCCGTAGCATGTCGCGCTGCGCCTGCGGGCCTGCACGATCCAGCACTTGCTGGAAGTAGCCCATGCCCTTGGCAAGCGGACCAAACAGGGCCCGGCTCTGTGGCTTCGTTGGCTTGTCCCCATGTGACACACTCGCGAGCGCTCGGCGCAGACCCGCTTCGTCGCCAGCCCACAGGGCGCGGAACGCGATGGTCCCATCGACATCGATGAGGTAGGCGGCATTCGGCTTGGAATCCAGGCCGCGATGCAACGTCCCATCGATGTCATCGGCAGCCACCGTCCAAGGGATCTCATGCTGCTCTTTCAGGATCCGCGCGTGCGCGAGCTTCTCTTCCGCGGTCTCCGGCTGCGGGTAGTGCTCCGCTGGATGTGCTTCGCGAACATAAAGCGTCAGAAACGCCACCTTCTCACCGAACTCAGCGTAGAGCCGCTTCAGCGGTGCAATGGAACTCGCTGTCATCGGGCAGCTCACCGAACCAAGGACCAATAAGAGCGGCTTTGGGCCGAAAAGATCGGTCGTCTTGATCGGCTCGCCACGCGTCGTCACCAGCTCGAGCTCGGGCAGCGGATCACCAGCACGAGGTGCCGTCTTCTTGAAACGGAAATCGCTCATCAGCACCTTGGGCGTGACGCGCTTGTAGCGGTAGTCATTGCCGCTTGGTGCCGGGTCATTACCCTCGTGTACGGGGTTCAAGACGGACCTTGATCGCTCAGGCGCCGTTGTGCCGATCCGTACCTTGCTCGCGCGCCGTTCAGGCGCAATTGGGTTGAACTTCTGCATTGTTGATCTCCTTTCGTCGCGATGGGCCTGCTCGGGGCGAGCAGGCCCATCGCGGTAGTTGACTCGAGGGGCGCTACGCGGCCCAGGGCAGCAACACGATCTTGCCGCTGACTTGGTTGGCGGCGATCAGGCGGTGCGCCTCGGCCGCTTGGCTCAACGGCAGCGCGCGGTCGAGGAGTGGCTTGATCTTGCCGGCCTTGACCTGGGCGAGCCCCCACTCGAGGTCCTCGACATCGCTGGCCATCGAGCCCTTGAGCTGCTTCTGGGCGAAGAACAGGCTGCGGACGTCGAAGCTCACCTGAGGTCCCGCGGCGAAGCCGAACGCGACCACGACGCCCTGCGCTTTCACCGCCTCAATGCTCTTGGCGAGCACGTCGCCGGCCAGGTTGTCGATCACCACGTCGGCGCCGCGGCCGCCGCTCCATTCCATGACGCGTTCGACGAAGTCCTCGCTGCGCGTGTTGATCACCACCTCCGCGCCCGCCTGCTTGGCGAACGCGCCCTTGGCGTCGTCGCGCACCGTGGTGGCGACCTCGGCGCCGAGGGCCTTGGCGACCTGGATCAGCATGGAACCGGACCCGGAGGCGCCGGAATGCACCAGCACCTTGTCGCCGGCCTTGACCTCACCGACGCCCTTGACGGAATGGACGGCCGTCGCCAGCACCACCGGCAGCGTCGCAACCTCCTCGGGCTTAAGGCCGGTCTCGTCCTTTACCACCGAGCGGGCGGGCACCTCCATGTACTGGGCGTAGCTCCCCCAGATGCCCATGCCGGGGAGGGCGAAGCTCGCGGCCGTCACGGTCGGGCGCGTGTCGGCCTCGGCCTCATCGAGAGGGAAGCCGGGCACGGCAACCACGCGCTCGCCGAGCTCCAAGCCGGTGACGCCGGCGCCCACCTCGAACACCTCGCCGACGGCGTCGGTGCCCAGGATGTGCGGGAAGGGAAGCTCTGGCACGACCGAGCCTTCGCGCAGGTAATGGTCCAGGCGGTTGACGCCGGCGGCCAGCACCTTGATCAGGACGTGGCCGGGCTTCGGCTTCGGGGTTGCGATATCCTCGTACCTGAGCACGTCGACATCGCCGAACTCATGGATCACTGCTGCTTTCATCGGTGATTCCTCCCGTTCTTCGTGGTGGGTGGTCGGATAACCCCACCGATCTACATGGCACGCATAGAACCCCGATCTCGGGTATTCGACGGGCGTGACCGGCCCCCAAAATTTGTACCACTCACAATGTTAGTCTGTTCCGGGTTTGAATGCTCAGCCGAATCGCCTCGGGCGCCGGCGGTCGATAACCGAGGGCGCTGCGCGGAATTATCTGGCTAATGTACCGAAAAGGCATGGATTCCGTATCCCCGTTGGCCGGTAGAGAACGGGTGAAGTCATCCGGGAAATGCCGGATACTAACACCTCCTGGCATACGGAGAGGGGCGATCCCCACCGTCCTGGATCGTGAACGGAGGACAGCGCAATGTTCAATCAATTCTTTCTGCCAACCAGTATAGTGATGGGCCTGCTGGTGTTCGGCTTCACGGCGAAATGGTATGTCGCACCTGCATTGGCTGGGCTGGACCGCAAGGCAGCTCTCACCCCGTTTCTACTGTTTCATGCCACGCGTTACATCGGCTTAGCGTTTCTCATACCTGGGGTGACCGCGGAACCTCTTGATCCGCGGTTTGCCGACCCCGCCGCTTATGGCGATTTGCTCGCAGCCGTTTTGGCGCTTGTTGCTCTTCTGGCTTTGCGCCTGGATTGGCCGATCGCGGTGCCGCTGGTCTGGATTTTCAACATCGAGGGTACGCTCGATCTTCTTAACGCCGTTTTTCAGGGCCTCCGCTACACGCAGGATGGCCATCTGGGGGCGACCTATTTCATCCCGGCGGTCGTCGTTCCTGCCTTGTTGGTGACGCACGCGATCGTCTTCTGGCTGTTGCTGAGAAAGCAAGCGCAGGCGGCCTGATTAGCGGCGGATGCCG
>JBHICL010000372.1:0-3742 GCA_046759605.1 Alphaproteobacteria bacterium
TCCTTGTCGCCGGGATACCAGTTCTGCACCGTCGAGTACTTGATCTCGGCGTCGTCCAGTGCGATGAGCTCGACGACGGCCGCGTGAAGCTGGTTCTCGTCGCGCATGGGCGCCGTGCAGCCTTCCAGGTAGCTCACATACGAGCCCTCGTCGGCGATGATCAGGGTGCGCTCGAACTGGCCCGTTTTCTCCTGGTTGATACGGAAGTACGTGCTGAGCTCCATGGGGCAACGCACGCCCTTGGGGATGTAGACGAACGATCCGTCGGTGAAAACGGCGCTGTTCAGCGTGGCGAAGAAGTTGTCGGAATAGGGAACGACCGAGCCGAGGTACTTCTTCACGAGCTCGGGGTGGTTCTGCACCGCCTCGGAGATCGAGCAGAAGATGACGCCCATCTCCTCGAGCCTGGCCTTGTAGGTGGTGGCGACCGAGACGCTGTCGAACACCGCGTCGACGGCCACGCCCGCGAGCGCCTCCTGCTCGCGGAGGGGGATGCCCAGCTTTTCGTAGGTCTTCAACAGCTCGGGGTCGACCTCGTCCAGCGACTTGGGCCGCTCCCCGGTCTTGGGCGCGGCGTAGTAATAGGCGTCCTGGTAGTCGATCGGCGGGTATTGGACCTTCGACCACTTCGGCTCTTCCATGTCGAGCCAGTGCCGATAGGCCTTGAGCCGCCAGTCGAGCATCCACCCCGGCTCTTCCTTCTTCCGCGAGATCAGCCGGATGATGTCCTCGTCGAGCCCTTTCGGCGCCAGGTCGACGTCGATATCGGTGACGAAGCCGTACTTGTAGTCCTGCCCTCCCGAGGCGCCGACCTGCTCGATATCGTCAAGGCTCGTGGTCATCGGACCGCCTCCCAACCCTCTCGCTATTCCGCCGCCGTGGGCCTGTCGTGGCCCACCGCTGCTGGGCCGCTCGTCTCACCCCTGAGGCGCGCTGCGACCTCGCCGATCCGTCGCGCGGCGTAGTCGACCTCCGCCTCTGTCGTGAAGCGCCCGAAGCCCACCCGCACCGACGAGGCCGCCTGCTCGTCATCCAGGCCGATGGCCCTCAGGACATAAGATGGTTCGACGGTCGCCGAGGTACAGGCCGAGCCGGTGGAGATCGCCACGTCGTCGAGCGCACCCACGAGGTCCTCGCCGTCCGCTCCAGGCAGCAACAGGTTCAAATTGCCGGCCACCCGGTTCTCCCGCGCGCCGTTCCATGCCAGATCCGGGATCGCCACCGCCAGCTTTTCCACGAAAGAGTCGCGCAGGCCGGCCAGGCGCCGCGTCTCGGCCGCCATCTCCTCGGCCGCGATCGCGCATGCGGTCCCAAGACCCACGCAGAGCGGTGTGGGCAGCGTGCCGGAGCGGTGGCCGCGCTCCTGTCCGCCGCCGCTCAACAGCGGGGTAAGCCGTACCCGCGGTCGCCGCCGGACGTAAAGCGCGCCGATACCCTTGGGGCCATAGGTCTTGTGGCCGGAGATGCTGAGAAGGTCGATTCCCATGGCCTCCACGTCGATCGGGATCTTGCCGATGGCCTGGGCCGCATCGGTGTGGAACAGCACCCCGCGCTCGCCGCACATGCGGCCTATCTCCTCGAGCGGCTGGATCACGCCGATCTCGTTGTTGACGGCCATCACGGACACGAGCGCCGTCTTGTCGTCGATCGCGTTGGCCAGGGCGCCGAGCTCGATCAGGCCGTCCGCGCGGACAGGAAGCGACGTCACGCGGAAGCCCTCGCGAACGAGGTCGCGGCAGGATTCGACCACGCACTTGTGTTCTGTCTCGGCATTAATAACGTGATCCAACCCATTGTGTTCTCTCAAAAACCTGGCGGCGCCCTTTACCGCAAGATTGTTCGATTCCGTCGCCCCCGACGTGAACACGATCTCTCGTGCGCCGGCGCCGATCAGGCCGCCGACCTGCGCTCGGGCCTCTTCAATCGCCTCCGCGGCCTGCCAGCCGAGGCGGTGCTGGACCGAATGGGGATTGCCGAACCGGTCGCTGAAATACGGAAGCATCGCGTCCAACACCCGCGGGTCCACGGGCGTGGTTGCCTGGTGGTCCAGGTAGACCGGCGGGACCACCGCTCCGGTCGCCGGTGGCAGGCCCGGGTTCGATCGATGCGCGTCGACCATGCCTCGGCCCATCTCCTCAAGCCGCGCGGTCGCCGAGGCCTCTTGGGCCAAGGCGGGTGTGCATTTTCCCCCACGCTTCGACGAAGCGATCGACATCCTCCCGCGTCGTCCCCCACCCCAGGCTCGCTCGTATCGCTTCGGCGGCGGCCTCCTCATCGGCGCCCATCGCGCGAAGCACGTGGCTTGCGGTCACCTTGCCGCTGGAGCAGGCGCTCCCGGCGCTGACGGCGACGCCGGCCAGGTCCAACGTCATCACCTGGACCTCGTTCCGGACCCCGGGCAGGCCGATGCACGAAGTGTTCGCGACCCTGGATGCTTCGCATCCGTAAATCACCGCCTCGGGCGCGATGGCGCGGATCCGGTCTTCCAGCTCGTCGCGAAGCGCCGCGATTCCCGCCACCTGAGCCAGCTCCTCCCGGGCCAGATCCGCGGCCACGGCGAAGCCGACGATGCCGGCCACGTTCTCGGTCCCCGGACGCCGGCGCCGCTCCTGCCCACCGCCGTCCATCAGGGGTGCGATCTCGATGTCTCCTCGAACGACCAGGGCGCCGACGCCCTGGGGGCCGCCGATCTTGTGAGCCGACAGGGTGAGCAGGTCCACGCCGAGATCATCCATGTCCAGGGGCAGGCGCCCCGCCGCCTGGACCGCATCGCAGTGGACGAGGGCCCCGGCCTCGCGCGCGAGGCGGCTCAACTCCTTTACGGGTTGCACGACTCCGGTCTCGTTGTTGACCAGCATCACGGACACGAGCGCCGGCTCGTCGGCACGGCTCGGCGCCTCCACGAACGCGGCAGGGTCGACCACGCCGTTGCCATCGACAGGCGCGACCGTGGCGCCTGGCGCCGCGCGCAGGACCGAGTCATGCTCCACCGCGGATACCAGAACTCGTCTCCGTCCGACCCCGCGCAGCGCCAGGTTGTTGGCTTCCGTGCCGCTTCCGGTGAATACCACACCCGCGGGCGGCGCGCCGACGAGAGCGGCCACCTTCTCACGCGCCTCCTCGACGGCGCGCCGCGCCAGCCGACCGAAGCGATGGACCGAGGACGCGTTGCCGTGCCGCGACATGGTCGCGGCCATCGCGTCGACGACCTGGGGCCGGACCGGCGCGCTGGCGTTGTAGTCCAGATAAATCGCGGGCTTCATGGTGTGGCGCGGCCGCTGCGTTACTGGGCCGCCACGGCCGAGGAGTCGGCCGGGCGGAACAGCCGGCTCGTTCCCAGCACCCGCCCCTTGCAGACGTCCTCGACCGTGACCGAGCTCAGGTAAAGGTGAATCTGGTGTCCCAGTTCCTCCCACAGGTCATGGGTGAGGCAGCGGCTGCGGTTGGCGACGCAGCTCTCCACGCTCCCGGGGCGACAGCGCGTAGCGCGAATGGACTCGTCGACGGCGGCGATCACGTCGGATATGCGCGTTTCGGCCGTATCATAAGCCAGCCGGTATCCGCCGCCCGGGCCGCGCACGCTCCTGACCAGGCCGGCACGCCGTAGCTTGGCGAACAGCTGCTCGAGGTACGAGAGCGAGATCTCCTGGCGCTCGGCTATCTCGGCCAGGGCAATCGGCCTGTCCCCGCCATATACGGCCAGATCGACCATGGCCATCACCGCATAGCGTCCTTTCGTGCT
>JBHICL010000373.1:0-3741 GCA_046759605.1 Alphaproteobacteria bacterium
AGGTTCGACCTCTCTTGCGCGCTCGACGAAGTCGGCGATGAGCTTGGCCTCGCTCCACAGCTTGGACGTGAGCCGCATCACGCAAGTACGAGTGCGATTTCGCGGAGAATACGCAATGCCAACTCTAAATCCCGAGAAAAACACCGGCTGAGAACATGACCTTAAAGATGACCTCCGTAATGGTCTTCGCGACCTGGAGGTTCTTCACGGGCACCTCGGGCATCACCATGATCTCGTCGCCGGGCCGAATGTCGGAGCGTTCGTTCCGCAGCACTTCGCCGCTGCGCCGCACGACCAGAAGCTGCTGCTCGTCGGCGCGATTGGTGTAGCCCCCGACCCTGGCGATGTAGTCATCGGCCGTATCCCCGGGGCGGTACACGATGGCCTGTGGCACGGCCACCTCGCCGCTCACCAGCACGACGTCGCTGCGCTCGGGGATGGTGATGACGTCCTCGTGTTGGAGCTGGATGTCCCCGACATGGCCGTCGTTGACGACCACGAGCACGCCGTCAGGTTCGACCTCTCTTGCGCGCTCGACGAAGTCGGCGATGAGCTTGGCCTCGCTCGCCCGGATCTGGGACTCCTCATCGGTTTGGGAGGTGGCCGACAGCACCGCAGCCTCGAGGCGCCTGAGCGTGTCCTTGAGGGCTCGCCTCTGCCGCTCGGCGATGCTCTGGCGCTTGAGCGAGATGGAGTTGGTGTCGGCGAGCCGGGGGTCCACCTCGATGTAGTCGAGGACCTTCTTGAGGTTCGCATGGCGGGGGACCGCGAACCGCGAGGGGCCGAGGTGGCTCCCCTCGACCCGGATCATCATGGTGTCCTCGCGCTCGTCGGCCTCGAAGATGATCTCGTCGCCGTCCTGGAGCGCGAGGTCTTCGAACGCGGAGAGGGTAAGATAGGCTGAGGCCGGCCCCTGCCGACGGGTCCCGGTGATGACGGCGTGGGAGGCATCAGCCTGCGGCCGCGCGAGCCCGATAAGGGCTTCGCCCGTGAGTCCCGCGGGGAGGAACTCAAAGGTGTAGCGGTTGCGTGCCGCGCCTTGCACCGAGACCGTCTCGCCCCGCGGGCCCACGACGATGGTGTCGCCGTCCTGGAACTGGATCCTGGGGATCTTGCCTTCCATGAGGAATTCGTAAAGGTCGGCTCGGTCCACGAGCTTGCCGTTTCTCAGGCAGCGGATGTCGCGATAGCTCCCGCGCTCGGCGTCTACCCCGCCCGCGCGATCGAGAAAGTAGAGCAGGGAGTCGGAAGCCACGCCCGCGTAGCTTCCCGGGTTCTTGACGTAGCCCGTCACATACACGGTGACAGGTGTCGTACTCTGAACGTACGCGTAAACATTTATGTTCTGGGTGAAGACGCGACGCACGGCCCTCTCTATCTGGGTCGTGAGATCAGAGTTTCGGGCACCTTCGATCCGGATGGGCCCGACCTCCGGCACGAAAATGTTGCCCTGGGCATCGACAACGACCGCGCCATCGAAGCTGGTCGCGCCCCAGATGCGGACCGTCATCTGATCGCCTGGCTGTACGATGTACTGGGGGTTGAGTCCGTCCTCGCGCTCGGCGCGAAAGCCGCCGGTGAAGAGGTTGAAGCCGAAGGGGGGTGGCCCCTTCGCCATCTCGGCGGACAAGGGTTTCGGGGCCTCGCGCTCGGGGGCGACGTCCACGCGATCCCCGCTGATGGCGCCGCCGACGGTCTGAGACACAGCGGGCGTAGCCCAGGTCGTGACAAGCAATGTCAGGATTACGGCGAGAGTTCGGTGGTAACAGAAGCGCATGGATTCGACCCTCCGGCTGATGTCCAAAGTTGGTCCTCCCTTCACCGGACCCTATTCCCTGCAAGCACGGAAAAATGGATCCGTGCTTAGAGCCCGACGTGGTCTTTGATGGCGGACCAGACGAGGCCGCCGATGGCGAAGATGAGAAACGCACCGGCGAAGACGGTTGCGACCATCCAGGCGCGGCGGGGCTCGGTCGCCTCGTCCGGCAGCTGGGGCGAGACGAAGGCGATGAGATAGCGTTGCTGCCGCTGTGCTTCCGCGCGCGCGGCCTCGAGCGAGGTGAGCGCCGAGCCGTAGCGCTGCTTGGCGAGCTCCTGCTCCAGGACCAACGGCTGGTAGCGCTCGATGAGCGAGGTGAGGTCCGTGCTGTCGACGTTCGTGAGACGGTGCCGCTGCTCGGCCACCTGGCGCGCGAGCGCCGCCACCCGGGTTTCCAGATTACGGACCTGGGGGCTTTTGTCGCGCATGACGCTCCTGGCCTCGTTGAGATCGGCCCGGGTCGCCGCCAGCTGCGTCTCGAGCTCGGTGATGATGCTCAGGACCGCCTCGGTCTCCTGGCCCGGGTCGATCGAGCCCCTCTCTTTGCGAAAGCGGGTGAGCGCGGTGGTCGCCAAGAGGACTTGGGTCTCGGTGCGATCGAGCTCGCGGCGCGCGAAGCGGAGCGAGTCCTTCGTGATGCGCTCGGACATCACGTTGACGAGCCGCTCGCTGAGATCGAGAAGTTGCTGGGCGATGGTCCGCGCGGTCTCGCGGTCGAAGGCGCGCACGCGCAGGGTCGAGATATTGGCCTCGGCGTCGATGATGACCTCGACCCTGTCCTGGAAGTACTCCAGGAGATCCTCCTCGGAGGCGTCAGCCCTCAGGCGGGAGAGCCAATCGACCTCGGGCGAGCCATAGTGCGCGCGGACGTCGATGCGCTTCTCAAGTGCCTCCAGCATGTCGCGGGAGAGGATGTAGTCGCGGACGATCTCGGCGTCCTGACGGGTGCTGGTAGCAGGCGAGCCAGAGCCGAGCACGTTCTCCAAGAAGCCGCCGCCGGGGGCCTGGGCGCCCGTGCGGATGGCGTAGCGGGCCTCGGCAACGTAGCGATCCGAGGCGATGACGCCGAAATAGATGCCGCCAATGAGGGTCGGCAGGAGCACAAACAGGCAGAACGAGCGGATGAGGCCCGAGTAGGGTCGGGAGTAGGTGGATTGCTCTTTCTCTTCGGTCATGAGAATTCCGGCGAGTGTGCCGCTCCTCGAGTCGTGATGAGGCCGCCCACTCGATCGCGCCGAGCGGCCCCCGGTCCTAATGCGGGCCGTAGGCGTAGACGGCGATGGCTTCCTTGATGTCGTCGTAGAGCGTGAGCTTGCCGCCCGAGAGCACGGCGCCAACGTCGCAGTTGCGTCGGATGGTTTCCTCGTTGTGAGAGACCATGATCACGGTCGAGCGCTCGCTCCGCTCGCGAAAAGCCCGCGAGCACTTCGCCCTGAAGCGCCAGTCGCCGGCCTCGGTGGCCTCGTCGACGAGGTAGCAGTCGAACTCGACCGCCATGCTGACCGCGAAGCCGAGCCTCGCGCGCATGCCCGAGGAGTAGGTGCGCACCTGTATGTCGAAGTAGCTGCCGAGCTCCGCGAAGTCCTCAGTGAAGGCCTCGACCTCACTGAGCGGCGCGCCATAGAGGCGGCTGACGAAGCGCGCGTTCTCGCGTCCCGTAAGCGTCCCCGGGAAGCCACCTGAGAAGGCGATGGGCCAGGAAACCGTACCCTCTCTCTTGATGGTGCCCCGATCGGGCGGCTCGACCCCGCCGATCAGGCGCAGCAGCGTCGACTTGCCGGCGCCGTTCAGGCCCAGGATGCCGACGTTCTTGCCCTTAGGGAAGGTGACCGTGATGTCGTCGAGCACCCGGTTCCAGCCCCGGCCCGCACGATAGCTCTTGCTCACGTTGCGAAGTTCGATCATACGGCGGCGAGGATGCG
>JBHICL010000374.1:0-3719 GCA_046759605.1 Alphaproteobacteria bacterium
GCCTGGATACCAGCGCGGCAGAGCGCGTGCGTGGGACGTCCCAGCCACATTCCGGTCGGCAGGTCTATCAAAGGCGCCGAGAGCACACAGGCGGCGAAGGCGCCAGGCCTCTCCTGGAGAATGCGAAGCGCCAGGTGTCCGCCCATCGAGTGCGCGAGCGCGAGGCGGGGCTCGACTGCATATTCGGGGAGATCCGAGTCCAACAGGGTGTTGAGGTCATCGAGGTAGCTGACGTAGTCGGCGATATGGCTCTTGTGCGGGTTGTCGAGGCTACGCGATGACAGGCCCTGGCCACGCCAGTCGCACGTCCATACGGCGAGATCGCGCGCCACCAGCTCCGAGATCACCTCATGGTATTTCTCGATGAACTCCGTGCGCCCGTTGAGCAGGATGATGGTCGCGCGCGGCGTGCCCGTGGGCCGCCATGCCGCGGTGCGTATGCGGGCGCCGTCCGGCATGACCACCACGTGCATATCGCCGCCCCGAGGCGGGTCGGCCGGGACGGAAACCACGGGATCAGCCGGCGAGCGCCTGCTCGATGGCGGCCAGGGCGCTGTCCGCCCCCGCCACATCGGGGCCGCCTCCCTGGGCCAGATCGGGACGCCCACCACCGCCCTTTCCACCCAGCCGGGCAACGCCGACACGAACCAGATCGACAGCGCTGAACCGGTCCACAAGGTCGTCGGTAACGCCGACGACGAGGCTCGCCTTGCCATCGTCCACCGTCGCCACGGCCACGACGCCCGAACCGACCTGTTTCTTCATCGCGTCGGCCACCGACCGCAGCTCCTTGGCCGGGACGTCCCGGAGCCTCCGCGCTGCGTAGCGAATGCCCGCGATCTCCTTGGCTGGCGGCGCCGCGATCTCGCGGCCGCCAGCCGTGGCCAGATGACGCCGCGCGTCAACCAGCTCCCGCTCGAGCCTGCGCCGCTCCTCCAGGAGCGTCGCGACCCTGGTCGGCGCGTCGTCCGGAGAGCTGCGCAATACATCGGCCACCTCCTGGATCAGCCTGTCGCGCCCGTCGAGGTATGCGCGCGCGGCCTCGCCGGTCAGCGCCTCGATCCTGCGCACCCCAGCGGCAACCGCGCTCTCGGAGACGATCTTGAACACCCCGATGTCACCGGTCCGGCGGACGTGCGTGCCGCCGCAAAGCTCGGTGGAGAAGAACTCGCCTGCCCCGTCGCCGTCGGCGCCCATGGACACGACCCGCACCTCCTCGCCGTATTTTTCGCCGAAGAGCGCAAGCGCACCCGCGGCCATCGCCCGATCCGGCGCCATGAGCCGGGTGCGAACCTCGCTATTGGCGAGGATGCGGGCGTTGACCAGATCCTCGATGGCATGCAGCTCCTCACGCGGGACGGCTTTCGGGTAGCTGAAGTCGAAGCGCAGCCTGTCCGGCGCCACGAGCGAGCCTTTTTGGACGACCCGTTCGCCCAGCCGCCGGCGCAAAGCCTGGTGCAACAGGTGCGTGGCGGAATGATTGGCGCGCAGCAGGGTCCGCCGGTCCGCGTCGATCCTGAGCTCCACGACGTCGCCCGCGGAGACCGACCCCTTCGTCACCCTGCCGAGGTGAACGAAGAGATCGTTGAGCTTCCTCTGCGTGTCGGCGATGGCAAGCTCGGCGCCGTCCGCCGTGAACATGACCCCGGTGTCGCCCACCTGCCCTCCGGCCTCGCCATAGAACGGGGTCTGATTGACGACGACGGCCACCTCCTGCCCGGCGTCGGCACGTTCGATCCGGCTGCCGTCGGCGACCAGCGCGGCGATCTGCGCCTCGGCCACGTCGGTGGCGTAGCCGAGAAACTCCGTGGCGCCCGCATCCTCGCGAATGTCGTACCAAAGCTCCTCGGTCGCGGCCTCGCCGGAGCCGGCCCAGGCCTTGCGGGCGGCCTCGCGCTGGCGCGCCATGGCCGCTTCGAACCCCCCGATGTCGACCTTACGGGCCTGGCCGCGCAGGATGTCCTGGGTCAGATCGATAGGAAAACCGTAGGTGTCATACAGACGGAAGGCCACCTCGCCGCTGAGCGCCTCGCCCTCGGAGAGGCTAGCGGTTTCCTCGTCGAGCATGCGCAATCCGCGGTCGAGCGTCCGGCGGAAACGCTCCTCCTCGAGCTCGAAGGTTTCGCCGATGAGCGGCGCGGCCCGCGTCAGCTCGGGAAAAGGCTGCCCCATGAGCTGCACGAGGGTCGGCACGAGGCGGTGCATGAGCGGCTCGCGGCAGCCGAGCCGGTGCACGTGCCGCATGGCCCGACGCATGATGCGCCGCAGGACGTAGCCGCGCCCCTCGTTCGAGGGCAGCACGCCATCGGCGATGAGAAAGCTGCAGGCCCTGACGTGGTCCGCGATCACCCGATGGCTCACCGCATGCTCGCCGTCGGCGGGCGTGTCCGATGCTTCCGCCGACGCCTCGATCAAGCTGCGCAGGATGTCGGTATCGTAGTTGTCGTGCCTGCCCTGGAGCACGGCCGCGATCCGCTCGAGTCCCATGCCGGTGTCGATGGACGGCCTCGGCAGCTTCACCCGCCGACCCGGAGCGGGCTGGTCGAATTGCATGAAGACCAGGTTCCAGATCTCGACGAACCGGTCGCCTTCGTCATCCTCGCTCCCGGGCGGACCGCCGGCGAGATGCTCGCCGTGGTCGTAGAAGATCTCCGAGCAGGGCCCGCACGGACCCGTCTCCCCCATGGCCCAGAAGTTGTCCGATGTGGGAATGCGGATGATCCGATCGTCGGCGAGCCCGGCGATCTTTCGCCAGAGATTGAAGGCCTCGTCGTCTTCCGAATACACGGTGACGAGCAGCCGGTCCTCGGACAAGCCGTATTCGCGCGTCACGAGGTTCCAGGCCAGCTCGATCGCCAGGTCCTTGAAGTAGTCGCCGAACGAGAAATTTCCCAGCATCTCGAAAAACGTGTGGTGTCGCGCGGTATAGCCCACGTTCTCGAGGTCGTTGTGCTTACCGCCGGCACGCAGGCATTTCTGCGACGAGACAGCGCGAACGTACGGACGCGTCTCGGACCCCGTGAAGACGTTCTTGAACTGGACCATTCCCGCGCTCGTGAACAGGAGCGTGGGGTCGTTGTGAGGCACGAGTGGACCCGACGACACGACCTCGTGGTCGTGCGCGGCAAAATACTCGAGGAACCTGCTGCGTATTTCGTTCGTGCCCGCCATCACTCGGGACAATATGGAGCCGATCGTTTCATTAATCGAGCACGACGCGCAGGCGGTTCAGGCTGGCGCGCCGCACCCTTCCGGCGCGCCTTGTACCCCGTGCCGGGCGCACTGTCGAGATCCGCCACCCGGGTCCGGCCTGGCGCGAAACATCGCCGAAAGCGGCTGCCTCCCACGGGCGGGAGCCAGCCGCGCAGCGAACACAGGCCTTCCGGGCTCGGTCGGCCGTGCTAGTCGTCGGGGACGTCAGGTTCGCCCAACATGGCCTCGGAGACCAGGCCGGCGTTCTCTCTGATCCTGCGCTCTATTTCCTCGGCCACCTCGGCATGGTCGCGCAGGAATGCCTTGGCGTTCTCACGCCCCTGGCCGATGCGCTCGCTGCCGTAGGAGAACCACGCGCCGGATTTCTCGATCACGTCGGCCCTCAGCCCCAGATCGATCAGCTCGCCCATCTTCGAGATGCCCTCGCCGTACATGATGTCGAACTCGACGGCCTTGAACGGCGGCGCCATCTTGTTCTTGACCACCTTGACCCGGGTCTGGTTGCC
>JBHICL010000375.1:0-3707 GCA_046759605.1 Alphaproteobacteria bacterium
CCGACGGTGCCCTGGGCATTCGCCCCGGCCGCCCAAAACATCGCCGCGCCGAGGGCCAGCAGCGTCGATGTTACAGTCTGCTTTTGCATGCTGGTTCCTCCCTGTAGAAGTTGTGGCCGCTGGCTCAACAGCCGCCTGCAGGACTGCCTGTCTTTTTTGGTTCTGGAGCTTCAGACCTCGGCTCCGGCTTCGTGCTTGCGGCCGAAATGCGGTCTTACCTTAATCATAGCACAGGTGTGGTGACTGCTGCCGGCCGTCTAAAGCGGAGACTTCAAGCCAGCTCGTCGAGGAGCGCCCTGGCGTCCCTCAGGTCCGGCGTATCGAAGCCCTCGGTGAACCAGTCGTAGACGGGGGAGAGCAGGTCGCGAGCATCGCCACGCCGACCTCGCTCGCCCAGGAGGCGGGCAAGGCTCGTCGATGCGCGCAGTTCCAGCGACTTCGCGCCCTGTCCTCGGGCGACCTCGATCGCGGTATTGAAACAGCTCTCGGCGGCGTGGTCGCTACGCGCTCCACGCCTGAGCTGGATCTCTCCCTCGATGCGGTGAAGCTCCGCCTCCCATCTTCGTTCGCCACTGCTCTCCACCAGCTCGAATGTCTCCGCGAGCGCTTCGAGCCCACGCTCCGCGTCGCCCACCGACACGTAAGCCTCGGCCAGGAGTGAGAGAAAATACGACCGTCGCAACTCCGCGCCTGTGGCGCGATATGCCTCGAGCCCCCGACGGATTTCGGCGATCCCCTTATCGGGCTGGCCCAGGGCGGCGATCGCCCACCCCGCCACGATTCCCGCGGCCGCTGCGAAATGAGGCATGACCCTATGTTCTTCACATATCCCGATCGCGGCCTCCGCATGCTGCCGCGCCGAGCGGGGCTCACGGCGAAATTGACCGAGCCAGCTGGCAAAGACCAAGGCAAGCGACAGGCTGACCGGGTGCGCGAGTCCCTGTGCGAGGGCTATCGCATCCTCGGCGGCTTCCACCGCCTGATCGGCATAACCAAGGAACCACGCGGTTTGGGACACATGGTTGTGCGCGCACACGCCGGGATCATGGCCACCGTACACGGCCGCGTGCGCTCGATGCTTGTCAATGTCATACAGGACGACCCCTTGGTTCGCATGGTCCCGACACGCGGTCAGGTCCGATATCGACGCCAAGGTCGTCCATGCGGAGTGATGAGCTTGAAGAAGCAGCGCCGAATCGGTTTGCGTCTCCGCGAGGCTCAGAAGCTCCTCCGACAGAGTCCGAGCCGAATCGATCCGCCCGCTGTAATGGGTGCAAATCCAGAGTCCCCAGGTGCTGGCGAAGAGCCCGGCGGAGTCACCGACCTTGCGGGAAAGCTCGCGTGCGCGAGAGTAGACCCTCTCGACCTCCGGAGCGCTATTGCCTTTGGTGTTGATGCATGCGGGCCCCTCGGTGATCAGCAGACCAAGCTCACGGTGGTCCCGATCCGGAGAAGCGGGTCGTTTGCTGACGAGCTCGAGGCCTCTCTCGCAGTGCGCTATGGCTTCGAGATTCGCCGACCGTTCACTGGCGCGGTGGCCGGCGCTTTGCCAGTATGGGATGGCACGCTCGGCGAGCCCCGCTTCCGTGAAGTGGTGGGCCAGGACCTCGGGCTCCGATTCGGCCGTCGCGGAGAACCTTTCCTCCAGCACCTGCGCTATGCGGCCATGGACCTTGCGCCTCCTGCTCTTGAGGAGGCTGCGAAAGGCGGCGTCCTGCACCAGCGCGTGCTTGAAGGTGTAGGTGGCGCCGGGGGCCACGCCGCGCCGGAAGATAAGGCCCGATCGGACCACTCGATCGAGGGCATCCTGAAGCTGGTCCCCAACGAGGTCCGAGACCGCGGCGATGAGCTCGTGCGAGAAATCCCGGCCGATGACCGCCCCGACCTGGGCGATCTCCTTGACGGCCGACAGCCTGTCGAGGCGCGCCATCAACGTGTCCTCGAGTGTCGTGGGGATCGCCAGCGCCGGCAAGGGGCCGTCGAGGACGTAGCGGTCCCCACGCTCCTCGAGAAGTCCCGTCTCGAGGACGGCCTTGGTCAGCTCCTCGATGAACAACGGGACGCCGTCGGTCTTGGCGACGATCAGCTCCAGCACTTCCTCGGGAAGGGCCTTGCCGGCCGTCATCTTCTCGACAAGGGCGACGCAATGGCCACGCCCGAGCTGGTTGAGCGTATGAGTCGTGACGTGGGGATAGGCGTTCCAGGACGGCGCGAACTCCGGGCGTGATGTGACCAGGACGAGGACCGGCAGATCGCGCACGCGCTCTGTGATGAGCTCCATGAGCTCCCGGGTCGTCGGGTCGATCCAGTGCGCATCCTCGACGATGAACAACACGGGCTGACGTGCTGCGACGCCGACGAGCTGCTCGACGACCGCCTCGAGGGTCTGTTGCTTCTGCTCTTGCGGCGTCAGATCGAGGGAAGGATAGCGATCGCCGGTGGGGATCGACATCAGCGCCGCGAACAATGGGATGACCTCAACGGGTGAGCGGCTGGATTTGACGAGGAGTGCTTCCAGCCTGTCGAGCTTCTCCGCCGGCGCATGGTCGACCGTGAGCCCGGCGGCGAACTCGAGCTGGCGGATGACCGGGTGGAAAGCGCTGTTCACATAGTGCGGCGAACACTGATAGCGCAGCCGGGCGTGCGGTTCACCGCGGAGGCGTTCGCGCAGGGTCTGGATAATGCGCGACTTGCCTATGCCCGCCTCCCCCGATAGCTGCACGGCCTGCCCCTCACCGCCTTTCGCCTGCTGCCAGCGGTCGAGGAGCAGGCCCAACTCGTGCTCCCGGCCGACGAACGGGGACAATTCTCCCGATCGCGCGGCCTCGAAGCGGCTCTCGGCGGCGCGCTCGGAGACCGCGCGCCAGAGCCGGATCGGCTCCGCAAGGCCCTTGAGCCGCCGGGTGCCGAGGCCTTCGTATTGAAACAAGCTGCCCGTCAGCTTGCATGTCGTGTCGCTGACGATCACCACATCGGGGTCGGCAAACGCCTGCAGACGCGCGGCGAGGTTCGGCGTTTCGCCGACGACGGCTTCTTCCCGCGCCGCGCCCGTACCGACGAGGTCACCCACCACGACGCGACCCGTGGCGATGCCCACCCGCGCGCTGAGCGTTTCACCGCCGGGGCCCGCCAGCCCACAGACCGCCGAGACCACGGCCAGCCCCGCTCGAACCGCCCGCTCGGCCTCGTCCTCGTGAGCCCGAGGCCAGCCGAAATAAGCCAGCACGCCATCGCCCATGTACTTGGCCACGTGGCCCTCGAACCGGGTGATCTCCCCCGCGACGGCGTTCTGATAGGCGCGGATGAGGTGGCCCATTTCCTCGGGATCGAGCCGGGAGGACAGCGCCGTGGAGCCGACCAGGTCGCAGAACATGACGGTAAGCTGGCGCCGCTCCGCCTCCGCCGCGGCCACCCCGGGGGGCTCGGCAGCCGCCTCGCCGGTCACCGTGGCGACCGCCGCCGACGGCGCCGCCTTGAGCAGCCGCTTCCGGTCACCCAGGGGGATGCCCAGTTTTTCCAGATCCGCGTCGGTCAGGTCGGGCAACACGTCGAGATCAATGGCGTTTTCGGCGAGGAGGGATGCATATCTCTCCAGACCGTGCCCGCGGAGCCAGCGTTCCAGCTCGCCCATTGCAGCCCCTTCCGGCGCCTGGTGGCGCCGAACGAGGATATCACGGACGAAGGTCTCCATCCGGTCTTTCGGCGCC
>JBHICL010000376.1:0-3695 GCA_046759605.1 Alphaproteobacteria bacterium
GCGCCGGTCACACAGATACGCACCTCATCCGTCATCGCCGCCCCCGTCCCCGCGCTGATCTCCGTGCCGGTTTAGCACGGCTGGGCGATCGGCAGCCAGACCGCGACGTTACACGTTGGGGGATAGCACCGGCTATTCTTTGAGATCGTCCCAGAGCTCCTTCACCTTGGCGAAGAAGCCTTCCGCCTCCGGGCTGTGCGATCGCCGGTTCCCGCCGGTCTTCTCGAACTCGCGTAGCAGCTCCTGCTGGTGCTTGGTCAGATTCACCGGCGTTTCGATCTGGGCCTGGATGTACATGTCGCCGCGCGCTCTCGACCGCAGCATCGACATGCCTTTCGATTTGAGCCGGAACTGGTGCCCGTTCTGAGTACCGGCCGGTATGTTCACGCGAGCCCGGGCGCCATCGATCGTCGGCACCTCGATCGTCCCTCCCAAAGCGGCCGTGGTCATCGGGATCGGGACCCGCATATGGAGGTTGGCGCCGTCGCGTTTGAACAGCCGATGCGGACTGACGGCCAGGAAGATATAGAGATCGCCCGGCGGCCCGCCACGGACCCCGGCCTCGCCCTCGCCGGCAAGCCGGATGCGCGTGCCGTCCTCGACACCTGCCGGGATGTTGACGTTCAGCATCTTTTCCTTGTGCCGGCGGCCGGAACCGTTGCACGAGGGACACGGTTTCTCGATCACCCTGCCAACGCCTTGGCATGTCGGGCAGGTGCGCTCGATCGTGAAGAAACCCTGCTGCGCACGGACCTTGCCGACGCCGTGGCAAGCGCGGCAGGTGGTTGGCTGCGCGCCTTCCGACGCGCCCGTCCCGCTGCAGGAATCGCAAACGACGGAGGTGGGCACCCGGATCTTGGCCTGTTTGCCGGCAAAGGCGTCATCGAGGGTCACGTCGAGGTTGTATCGCAGGTCCGCACCGCGGGTGCTTGCCCGGCCACTTCTGCGTCCGCCCATGAACTCGCCGAACATCTCGTCGAAGATGTCGGCGAAGCCCCCCGCGAAGTCGAAGCCGCCGGCTCCCGGACGCGCCCCCGCAGCCCCTTCGAAAGCCGCGTGTCCGAAACGATCGTAGGCGGCCCGGCGCTCGTCGTCCTTGAGGACGTCGTAGGCCTCGTTGACCTCCTTGAACTTGCGTTCCGCTTCCTTGTCGTTCGGATTGCGATCAGGGTGAAGCTGCATGGCCAGCTTGCGATACGCTTTCTTGAGCTCGCCCGCCGAGGCGCCGCGGTCGACCCCGAGAACATCGTAGTAGTCGCGCTTGGCCATCGCGTCAGCCGATCCTCAGACCTGGCTCGCGTTGCGGCGTGCCGACTCGGACGACCGCCGATGGCTGTGCGATTGAATGGACCCGAACATGCCGTGGCGCTTACGGCGAGGAACGGTCCTCTTTGTCGTCGTCGACTTCTTCGAAGTCGGCGTCGACGACGGTGTCGCCGTCATCGCCGGCGCCGCCCTTGGAAGCGGGCGTATCCTCGTCGGTGGTGGTTTCGGCATCGCCCGTCGCTTCGCTCTGTTGAGCCTTGTACATGGCCTCGCCGAGCTTCATCGACGACTGGGCCAAAGCGTCCAGTTTTTGCTTGATCTCCGACGCGTCGTCGCCGTCCAGAGCCTCCTTGAGCGCGGCAATGTCGCCTTCGATCGCGGTTTTGTCTGCTTCCGGGACCTTGTCGCCGTATTCGGACAGGTTCTTGTTCGTTGCGTGGATAAGAGCGTCGGCCTGGTTCTTGGTCTCGACGAGCTCGCGCCGGGTTTTGTCTTCGGCCGCGTGCTTCTCGGCGTCCTGGACCATGCGCTCGATATCCGAATCGGACAGACCGCCCGAGGCCTGGATTCGGATCTGCTGCTCCTTGCCGGTGGCCTTGTCCTTGGCCGAGACGTGCACGATGCCGTTGGCGTCGATGTCGAACGTCACCTCGATCTGCGGCATGCCCCGTGGGGCCGTCGGGATCCCGACCAGGTCGAATTGTCCCAGCAGCTTGTTGTCCGCCGCCATCTCGCGCTCGCCCTGGCAGACGCGGATCGTGACCGCGGTCTGGTTGTCCTCGGCCGTCGAGAAGATTTGCGATTTTTTGGTCGGGATGGTCGTGTTGCGGTCGATGAGACGCGTGAACACGCCCCCAAGGGTCTCGATCCCGAGAGACAGCGGCGTTACATCGAGCAGAAGCACGTCCTTGACGTCGCCCGCAAGCACACCCGCCTGAATCGCCGCGCCAACCGCGACCACCTCATCGGGATTGACGCCCCTGTGCGGCTCGCGGCCGAAGAAGTTCTTCACCGTCTCGATGATCTTCGGCATCCGCGTCATGCCGCCGACGAGGATAACTTCGTCGATCTCGTTGGGCTTCAGGCCGGAGTCCTTGAGGGCCGCCCGGCACGGCCCGACGGTGTCCTCAACCAGGTCCTCGACCAGCGCCTCGAGCTTGGCTCGGGTGAGCTTGATGTTGAGATGCTTGGGCCCCGACTGGTCGGCGGTGACGAACGGCAGGTTCACCTCGGTCTGCGCTTGCGCGCTCAGCTCGATCTTCGCCTTCTCGGCCGCCTCCTTGAGCCGCTGCAGGGCGAGACGGTCGTCGCGCAGATTGATCCCCTGCTCCTTTTTGAACTCGTCCGCCAGGTAGTCGATGATCCGGCGATCGAAGTCCTCACCGCCCAGGTGCGTGTCGCCATTGGTCGATTTCACTTCGAAGACGCCGTCGCCGATCTCGAGAATCGAGATGTCGAAGGTCCCGCCACCCAGATCGTAGACGGCTATGGTGCCGGCGCCCTTTTTTTCCAGGCCATAGGCCAGCGACGCGGCCGTCGGCTCGTTGATGATGCGCATCACCTCGAGTCCCGCGATCTTGCCGCCGTCCTTGGTGGCCTGTCGCTGAGAGTCGTTGAAGTAGGCCGGCACGGTGATGACCGCCTGCTTGACCTCGCCGCCGAGATAGGCTTCCGCCGTCTCCTTCATCTTTTGAAGGATGAATGCGCTGACCTGGCTGGGGCTGAAGGTCTCGCCGTCGACCTCCAACCACGCGTCGCCGTTGTCGGCCTTGACGATCTTGTATGGCAAGGTCTTCCGATCGGCCGTGACGGTTTCGTCGTCGAACCGCCTGCCGACCAGCCGCTTGATGGCGAACAGCGTTTTGTCGGGATTGGTCACGGCCTGTCGCTTGGCCGCCTGCCCCACGAGCCGCTCACTATTATCGGTAAACGCCACCATCGATGGCGTCGTGCGCGTACCTTCTGCGTTTTCGATGACCTTGGCCTGCGACCCCTCCATGACGGCGACGCAGGAGTTCGTCGTGCCCAGGTCGATCCCGATGACTTTGCCCATCACATCCCCACCGATGTTTCAGCGGGCCGCAGCGGCCCTTCTAGGCGCCGGAGTGGCCCCTGCAAGGTTGGCCGGCCGTTTCTCGAGCCGATCACGAATGCTTGAGTGCTGATATAGGTGTCTCGATTCCCGGCTGCAACCACTCCCGGCGCTGATTTCAGCGCACTTGTGCCGCGGGCATGGGCCGGGATACTGTCGCGGCGGTGATTATATCCGCCAGCTACAAGACCGATATCCCGGCTTTCTACGGGCGCTGGTTCATGAACAGGGTGCGCGCCGGCGGCTGTCGCATGGTCAACCCCTGGGGTGGACAGATCTACGAGGTACCACTGACGCGCGAAGCGGTCTCGGGCTGCGTGTTCTGGACCAGGAACCT
>JBHICL010000377.1:0-3695 GCA_046759605.1 Alphaproteobacteria bacterium
CGCGTCACCTTCTCGAGGTGCGGTGGATTGTCCGGGTCGAGCCCACGGGCGGCGGCCAGGCGGGCCAGGAAGGGGTAGAAGGCCTGGGCGGCGACGATGGGATCGAGCACGGGATCAAGGGACCCGGGCAGGGGCAGCGCCGTATCCGCCTCGGCCAGCACCTCCTCGAGCGGCGAGGCCACGAGCAGGTGCGCGCCCATGCGCCGGAGGGCGCGCAAGACCTCGCGCACGCCCGCCAGCGCGGCGTCCGCCGTGGCGAGCACGACCACCGGAAAGCCTCGTCCCACGAGCCTGACCGGCCCGTGCAGGAGTTCCGCGCTGCTGAACGGTTCGGCGTGGAGGGCGCATGTCTCCTTGAACTTGAGCGCGATCTCCTGGGCGATCGGGTAGCCGCGGCCCCGGGCGACGACCAGCACGCTCGGCGCTTCTCTCAAGACCTCCATTCCAGGCCATTCGGAGGACGCCGCCTCGCTCAGTCGTTCCGGCAGAGCCGGCAAGGCCTCTAGGACTGGACGGTCCTCCGCCCAATGGGCAACCAGGGCAGCGAGCGCGGTCAATGTGGCGATAACGCTCTTGGTCGCGGCGACGCTGTTCTCGCGGCCGGCATGCACGTCCAGCACGTGCTCGACCACTCCGGCGAGCGGCGATCGGGGCGCGTTGGTGATGCCGAGCGTCACGGCGCCCTGGACGCGCGCCAGCTCCATCACGGAGAGGATGTCGGGGCTCTCCCCCGACTGGGAGATCGCCATGACGGCGGCACCCTCGAGCCGCAGCCTTGCGCCGTAGACGGTCACAACCGACGGTGCCGCCGATGCGGTGACCAGCCCGAGACTGGCCTCGATCAAATATCTGGCGAAGTTCGCGGCGTGGTCGGAGCTGCCGCGCGCCACGGTCATGGCGAATGTGGGACCCCGGCCGCGAAGGACTCTGCCCAGCGCGCGGAGATCACCCTCCGCCGTGGCAAGCAGTGTTGCCACGCGCCCCGGCGCTTCAAGGGCCTCTTGGAGCATACGCGACTTCTGCATTCGTGAACTCTCTGGGACAACCGCGTGAGGCCGTTAAGGGAATTTACGGTTTGGAAAGTCGCGCTGCCAAGAATGTAGGGCGATGTCCACCCTCGGTGGCGACGGGCCTCGAGGTCGGCCGGGGGTGAGGAGAGCGAACATGACCGAAGACGAGAGCCAGGCACTCGACGCGGTGACGGCCATCTACGAGGCGGTGATGGCGGCGCTGCCGGATGGGCACGATCCGATCGACGTGCTTGCGGCGTTGACCCTGGCCCTCAAGGACGTGGCGCTGGCGCACCACGGGAACCTGTACAAGGCGCAAGAGGCGAGCGTCCTCGCCCTCGACAAGAGCTTCGTCATGGAGGCGCGACGATATCCAAGCAAGGCCGTCCATTGATGGGCTGCGGCTTACCGGCGCGCACTTTTTGGAACAGGGACAGGTCCCTAACCGGCGACCCCGACCACGCCCAGGCCGATCGCCGTCAGGTATAGGAAAACGACTGCGGTAAGAAGTGCGGCGGCGGCGGTTTCGAGCTTTCCACGCATGCCTTCCCAACTCCTTCGTCCCAGGAACCAGGCCATGCGCCAGGGTCCGAATGCACTATACAGTTTCTTAAGGGATCGGGTTGTGGCTTTTGTGTGCGGCCGGCAGGGGATCCCGTGCCAGCCGTGCCGTGTCTAGCCGAACTGAATTCCCTGCGCCAGCGGTAGATTGCGAGAGTAGTTGACCGTGTTCGTGGCGCGCCGCATGTAGCTCTTCCAGGCGTCCGAGCCGGATTCGCGGCCTCCGCCCGTCTCCTTCTCACCACCGAAGGCGCCGCCGATCTCGGCGCCACTGGGCCCGATGTTGACATTGGCGATGCCGCAATCGCTGCCTTCGCTCGACAGAAACTGCTCGGCTTCACGCATGTCGTTGGTGAAGATGCACGACGACAGCCCTTGCGGCACGTCGTTATGCAGTGTGACGGCGTCCTCGAAGTTCCGATACGGAATGGCATAGAGAATCGGCGCGAAGGTCTCCTCGCGCACCAGCTCCATCTGCACGTCGCTGGGCTCGGCCGGAAACTCGACGATCGCCGGCGTGACGTAACGGGCGTTCGGATACTCGTCGGCGAGGACGCGTTCCCCGCCGGTCACTCTCGCGCCGGTCGCCCGCGCGCGGTTCAGGGCCGCCGCCATCCGGTCGAACGCGGCGGCGTCGATGAGCGGTCCCATGAGTGTGCCCGGCTCGAGAGGGGAGCCGATCCGGACCGCCTCGTAGCTGGCTCGCAGCCGGCCGATCAGTGTTTCTTGCGCGTCCTCGTGCACGATCAGACGACGCAGGGTCGTGCACCGCTGACCGGCCGTGCCGACCGCGCTGAACAGGACCGCCCTGACGGCGAGGTCCACGTCGGCGGTGGGCGCGACGATCATGCCGTTGTTGCCACCCAGCTCCAGGATGATCCTGCCGAAACGGGCCGCGACCCGCGGCGCCACGAGATGGCCCATCCGGCAGCTACCGGTCGCGCTGACGATGGCCACGCGCGGGTCGTCAACCAGCTGCTGCCCGCCGTCGGCGCCGCCGATGACGATCTCGCACAGCCCGCGCGGCGCATCACCGAACCGGGCGACCGCGCGGCCGAACAGGCGCTGGCAGGCGAATGCGCATAACGGCGTCTTCTCCGAGGGCTTCCAGACGACCGGGTCGCCACAGACGATCGCCAGGGCGAAGTTCCAGGACCAGACCGCCACCGGGAAGTTGAAGGCGGTGATCACGCCGCAGACGCCCAGGGGATGCCAAGTTTCCATCATACGATGACCGGGCCGCTCCGAGGCGATGGTGAGTCCGAAGAGCTGGCGCGACAGGCCGACGGCATAGTCGCAGATGTCGATCATCTCCTGCACCTCGCCCAGGCCCTCCTCGAGGATCTTTCCGCTCTCGAGGGTGACGAGGCGACCCAAGTCCTCCTTGTGGGCGCGCAGCTCCTCGCCGAACAGGCGTATCAGCTCGCCTCGGCGCGGCGCCGGCACGCGACGCCACTCCTCGAAAGCGGCGCTCGCGGCCGCGATCCTGTCGTCGATGCCGGCCGGTCCGTCGCTGTGGACCCGCGCGATGGTGGATCCGTCCACCGGCGTGGCGATCTCGAGGTCACCAGCCGCCGTCAACGCCGCGTCGAGACCGAGGGCGCCGAGGGTGCTTTCAACGTTCATGAGTCCTCCTTCGCGCGTCCCGACGGACGCCCTATCGCCACCGTCACCGTCACGGGAAAGCCGGCGGCGATCTTGAGCCAGGGATCGTTAACGGCCCGTTGCGCCTCACTCGCCGGGGCGAAGCGCGTCGATGTCGAGCTCCAGCATCTCTCCGAGCCAGATCGCGTAGTCCGTGTGGTCGGCAACGTCGTCTCCGGTCTCCGGATGGATGAATATGACGAGGCCCTCTCGTCTAAGCGCCAGCCAGGGAACCAGCGCGCCGAAGAGTTCCGGCGCGAATGCCACCTGATAGCTCCAACGCGGATGCGGCCCGACCGGGCGATCGTGCCACCGGCCCATGCGCACGTCGAACTCGTGCTCGATGGCAGCGCGCAGCCGGGCGGCCACGGGTTTCGTTTCGCTGTCGTAATAGACATGAGCGTGGAAGCCGGTGATGCCTGGCTGCTGGTTGGTGGTCATTGGAAGATCATTACGCAGCTCGGCGCCGGGGATCAACGC
>JBHICL010000378.1:0-3694 GCA_046759605.1 Alphaproteobacteria bacterium
CGAGCCCGACGTCGGCGAGGAACAGGCGTGGCGTGTCGATATGACCGGCAAGGCGGGGGCGCTCCCCACTCAACGATCCCGTGACAGAGGCGACGAATTCCGTATCACCGAACTTACCTGCGCCCTCGAACACGGCCTGGTCCGCGGAACCCTGAAACCGGCCGCGAAAAGCGAACGGCTTGTCGGGGAAAGCCGCGCCACCGTCCGCCGGCGCGAGTGCCGCGAGGCTTTCGGTCTCGAACGAGAAGTCGAGCTCGAGCTCGCCGCGAGCATCGATATCGTCGAGCCTTCCACTCGCCGTGAGCCTGGTCCCGGACGGGCCGTCCACCACGAGATCGAGATCCTCGATACCAAGGCTACCGTCGGCGTCCGACAGCGCGACCGTTCCCCGAGCCGTACCCAGATCGGGCAGGATCGGGCGCGCCAGGAAGGCGAGGACTACCTCAAGCTCAACTACGAAGTCAGCTTCCGCGTCGATCTCACTGCGATTCAAGAGATTATCGATCCGTCCGGATATCTTGAACGCGCTGGTGGTCTCGTCGCCCAGGCGCAGCTCGAAGGTCTCTGCCCCCAGGCTGCCGTCGGCGTCGCTCAAAGTCGTCTTCGCGCGCACGGGTCCCGACAGCGGAATGTCGCGCCCGATGATCGCGGCAAGCGTCTTGACGTTCGTTCCCTCGAGCTCCAGCTCGAGCTCGACCTCGCCAAAGGCAGGCCCGCGCCCGATCTCCAGCCGACCGACGGACCCCTCGGCGCGCAACGTAACGCCCTCGTCCAGATCGGCCGCCATGTCGATGGCGGACAGCGCGACGGACTCGCTGTTGCCGGAAACCGTCAGGCCGCCGGCCAACGACCCAAGATCGGGAACATCCCGACCCAGGAGACCGCCTAGCATCTCCAGATCGTCGACAACGACCTCGAGCCGCAGGTCGAGATCTCGCGCGAACGGTTCTTCGTCCGGGTCGAACGCGCCGATCCGGCCGCGCGCCACGACGTGGAAAGTCTCCGCCATACCGAGCTCGGCGACGATGTCCTCGAAGGCCAGCACCCCGTCCTTTTGCGCGATCTTCCAGCTCATGCTCGCCGGACCGATACCGGGGATATCGGTTCCGAAGAGCTTGCTGAGCTCGGCGGTGTCGGTCGCCGTGACCCGGATCGTAAGGTCGGCGTCGGGATCCTCGGCCTGAACGTTGTCCACGCGGCCGCTCATCTCGATCCGGACCGGGCCGCCAATACCGAGCGTGAGCTCGAAATCCTCGAGGGATGCGGCCTCGGCGCTGCCGGCCAGTCTTGCCTTTCCATCCATCGCGCCGAGCTCCGGCAAGTCGGTATCCAGCAACGGACCGACGACGGCGGTGCTGGGGCTCGAGAAAGCTAGGGAAAGATCGAGGGAGTTCGGTTCGTCGAGCCGCGACAAGCCTGGCGCGGCAAGCTCTCCGGTGACTCCGATCTCGATACCTCCATCCATCACCGCGGCGACTTCGAGGTCGGTCACCTCCGCGAGACCGCCAGCGCTCGCGAGCCGGCCCGCAAAGGACAGATCGATAAGCCTCGACACGTCGAGCGACAGCAGCTGCGCCGCGGCCCCGGGCTCCGCCAGTTGGCCGGAAAACTCGATATCCAGCTCCTCGAGGGTGAACAGATCGGCGATGCGACCGGCGGCCGTAATCACGGTCCCGTCGCCTCGGCGCGCCTCGGCCTCGAAGCTGGATACCACGGGCGTGCTCAGCGTACCTTCAACCCGCGCGTGCGCGCTGAGGGTATCCAGCGGTGGCGGAGTGACCCCGAGAACGTGCGCGAGGCCTGTGAGGTCGGCGACCTCGATGTCGGCCGTCAGATCCAGACCTTCGCCCCGAAGCACGTCCGCGACCGTCCCGTCCAGGGCGGCCTCGAACTCCGGCGTCACGAACGAGAGGTCTATGGGGTAGGGCGTGTCCGCGGCGAACGCCCGGGCCGGCCCTCCTAGAACACCCTGAACGGAAAGCCGCGAGCCCCTCATGACGATGGCGCCATCGACGAAAACAGGCCCACCCTCGCTCACCTCGTCGACGCGCAGGGACTCGATGTCGGCGAGGGCACGCTCGCTGTCGCCGCTCGGCGCGAGGGCCGCAATCGTCACATTCTCGACGAGGGCCATCTCGACGATGGGAATGCTGACCTGCCTCAGGGGCAGAACGGTCTCCCCGCCGTCGCCCGTCGCGGCGACGACCCGAAGCGTCGAATCCTTGAGCACCATGCGCTTGATGAACGGAGTGCCGGAGAGCGTTCGTCTGAGGTCGACCGTAAACTCGATCAGCCCGATCGTGGCCAGCTCCGGACTCCCGGGGGCCTCGGTATCCACGACCCTGACCATCTGCGCCGAAATCGAGGGCTCGAGCGACAGATCGAGCTCGAACGGGCCCTCGATGGCGACCGCGCGCCCGGTTATGGCTTCGAGCGCCTTGATCGTGACCCAGCGGTACTGATCGTCGTTCAGGATCAGCAGGGCGCCGCCGGCAAGCACCGGTACCGCGACGGTCACCGCCACGACGATCCACAGAAGCCGGCGCAAGAACCGCATCGAATTCCTCGTGATTGGCACGGACGCAAGGTCGCGGAATAACGGTTGGATGAGAGCCTACGATTCCACACCCACGTGAAAACTCAACCGGTCACTTCGGCGCAGGCAGGACGGCGGCCGCCAGCTCATCCTGACGAGCGCCGGGCCTTGGGCAAGGCAAGCTCCGTGGCGTCGGCCACGAACTCGGCGTGTCGGGCGAGACACTCGTTCACCCTCGTGGCCGCCTCCAGGGCCCTGAGGCCGTCGTCTCCGGAGACGAGCATCTTGCCGCCATCCAGGACAACGCGGATGAAAGAATCGATCGAGCGCGCGAGCGGGTCGTCTTCTCCCGCGAAGCTCGCGTCCGACACCTCGACATTGGGAACGCTTCCCATGGACTCGCCGCCGATACGTCTGAACCGCGTGACGACGTGGCGGTCGAAATCCACATTCAGGTAGGTATCCGGTTGAAAGATCCTCAGCCGGCGTTCGGTCTTGTGGCTTATCCGGCTGGCCGTGATGGATGCAACACAACCATTTGCAAACTTCAGCCGGACATTCGCAATGTCCTCCGTGTCCGACACCACCGGAGCACCGGCCGCGTCGAGGGAGACGATCTCGGAATCGACGAAATGCAGGACGAGATCGATATCATGGATCATGAGGTCGAGAATCACATTGACGTCGGTGCCCCGGTGCTTGAAAGGCGTGACCCGAACGCTCTCCACATAAAGCGGATGTGTGAGCTGGCGGTACACGACATCGGCCAAAGCAGAGAACCGGACTAGGTGATTGACCTGAAGAACAAGATCCCGGGAACGCGCCAGATCGATCAACCCGCGGGCGCTCTCGATATCGTGGGTTATGGGCTTTTCGACAAGTACGTGAGCGCCGGATTCGAGAAATGCGCTGGCAACATCGAAATGGTGACGCGTGGGAACGACCACGCTGACCGCGTCGACACCGCCGATCAGCTCCCGGTGATCGAAAGCCGCCCGGCACCCGAGTTCGCGGGCGACCTCGGCCGCGCGTTCCTTCCGCACGTCGGCGACCGCAACCAGCTTTGCGCGCGCATGGTGCGCGATCTTTTCGGCGTGAATTCGGCCGAAATGTCCCGCACCAACCACCGCCATGCGTAATGAAGCCGGCATCGTCAGG
>JBHICL010000379.1:0-3687 GCA_046759605.1 Alphaproteobacteria bacterium
TCTCCTCGATGTGAGCGCCTTTTGGCAACGGGTGGTTCAGGGTCTTGTCATCATCATGGTCGTCGTCTTCGACCAGTGGCGACGCCGCCGGCTCGTCAAGTAGGAGCATTTGACCAGCGCCGAGCTGGAGCACCGTTGGGACACTCGAGCAGGCGAGTCGCGATGCTCAGGTTCGAGTTCATAACTATCGTGGCTGTGGGTCTAACGGCTTGTTCTCCTGGCCGTCCGGGCGACCTTGGCGACGAGCGACCTCAGAGGACTGAGATTTCCGAGACCAAAGCGACGGCTGTGCCGGCTCCCTTATCAAGGCCAGCGCCACCGGGATCAACTGCCGAATCCAAGGATTACGCGACGGCCCTAACACATTGGAGCGAATTGGCAGAGCAAGGTGATGCCCGGACACAATTCCTTCTCGGTGTCATGTTCGAGAACGGCCGCGGTGTAGAGCCCGATCACAAAGAAGCGGCGAAGTGGTATCGCCTCGCGGCGGAGCAAGGCTACGAGGATGCCCAATACGCACTCATAGCCATGTACGAATTCGGCCGTGGCGTCCCACAGGACTATGGTGAAGCTGCGGGATGGGCTCAGGAAGTGGCTCGTCGAGGCCATGTCAAGGCACAAAGCCATCTTGCCTTCCTATACTTGACCGGTCGCGGAGTTCCGCGGGACGCAGACGAGGCGTTTTTCTGGTCAAGTCTTGCGATAGCACAAGGCGACCAAGAGGCTTTCGCGTTGCGCGCCATTGCGGCCGAACTGATGGAGCGGGCGAAGCTGGTATCTGAGCAGCAAAGGGTAAAGGCTTCGCGGGTGCGTGATGACGAGGCTTCTTCAAGCGTGATCGGTCGAGTGCAGCAAGCATTACTCACCCTCGGCTACACACCAGGTCCGGTCGACGCCATCGTGGGTGATAAGACTCGCGAAGCAATCCGCTCCTTCGAGGCTGACCACGGTCTACCCGTAGCGGGGCAAATCACCGCAGAGCTGGTTGGGTTGCTCGAATTGGAAGTTGCATTGCAAGACCTCCAGCAGTAGTCGCGGTGTTGACTAAGGTCGAAGCCCCATACCTCTGGCTCTACCCGCAAACACCCGCAACAAGTCAGCAAAATCAAAGAGTTATCCGAAAATCCCATCCGCAACAGGACCACCGGATGTTGCGGCCAGATACTGCCAAAAACCTTTCATTTCAATGCTGTGGCGGATGTTGCGGGTTGTCAGGCGATCCAGGGTTCGCCGATCGTTATCGCTGTATAGGGCTCACAGGAAGGCACTCGTTTGACCGCCGCTGCATCAGGTACAGTGATTGACTTACACACTGTGCTCGGCGGTATGCATGACATCCAGAAACTTCGGCCAACCCACTGAGTGCAGACACGCACAGCCCATCCGTCCGCTCTTGCACTAAGCCGACATTGCTTGCGCCCTAGCCGAAGGGCCGCTGCTGACCCCCATTCCGGAAGTTCGATGGTGCTGGACACCTATCCGAGCAAGTGGTGATCCAGAAGGTTTCTCGTGTGTCCGGAAAGCGTTCGAGCCTGTATCAACCCGAAAAACCAGTTCGCTCACTCAGGCAGCCCCAGCCAGCGCAGGGTGGCGAGCCCTCTCTCGAGCCCCGCCCTGTCCTTGTTGAGCGAGTGTTGTCTGAATTCCGTCAGCGAGACCCCGGTGTCGGCCTCGACGGCCTTGGCGACTTCCGCCCGCGCCTCATCGTCTTGGCCCAGCGCGTGGTAGGCGAGTGCCCGCCCGATGTAAGAATGTGCGGCGTGCAGTGCGTTGGGCTTGCGTTCCAGGAATTTCGCGAAGGCGACTAGCGCCTCGTCCGGCTGCTTGGCATCGAGGTAGGTGAAGCCCAGGACCTCGAGAAACCAGGCCGGATAGTAGGGGCTGAGGCGCATCGCGGTCTTGAATTTCCGAATGGCCTCCTTCGGCCGACCGGCATTGTGGAGAATCATGGCCAGAAGCGCCGTGTTGGTCGCATGGTTCGGATTGTAGGCGACGGCCTTCTCTCCGGCCTCGATGGCCTCGTCGTATTCCCTCTTAAACAGGTGGATGGCGCCTTGCAGCGCGTAGACATCGGGCAATGCGTCGTCCAGGGCCCGCGCCTTCTCCGCCAGGAACGAGGCGCGCTCGAAGGACAGTTCGCGGTTTTCGCGCCATCCGTGAAAGGCGTCGAACCAATGGGTCCAGGCGAGGAGCGCGTAAGCCAGGGCGTACCCGTTGTCGACCTCGATGGCCTTCTTGAACAATTGGCGGGCGGTGGCGTTGTCCGTCTTGTTCACGCGGTGAAAGTGCTCGTGGCCTCTGCTGAGGAGGTTCCAAGCCTCTACGCTGCGCGTGTGTTTTCGGTGGACCCGCGCTTCCTCGCCTTCGGTGAGCTTTATGCGCAAGGCGATGACGATCCGGTCGGTGATCTCGTCCTGCAGGGCGAACAGCTCGGTCATGTTCCGGTCGTAACGCTCGGCCCATAGGTGGTTACCGGTCAGTGCGTCGATAAGCTGGGCGGTGATGCGCACCTGGTCGCCCGACGTCTGGACACTGCCTTCGAGCACGTAGCGGACCCCCAAGTCCTCGGCCACCCGCTGCACTTTCACCGGCTTGCCCTTGTAGGCGAAGGACGAGTTGCGGGCGATGACGAACAGGCTTGAGACCTGGGAGAGCGCCGTAGTGATGTCTTCCGTAAGGCCGTCCACCATATGGCTCTGGCCGGCGTCGCCGCTCAGGTTGTTGAAGGGAAGCACTGCGATGGAGGGCTTGTCGGGAAGCGGGAAGGTCATCCTCTCAACTGATGCTGGTTCAACCGTCGGCTCCCACGGCCTTAGCCACGTAACCGCAGCGGCCACTCCGATGAGCACGACCGCGGCCGCTGCGAGGGCCACCTGTTTCCACGCTTGCTTCGCTCGCCTCGTTTCGCCGATGATCTTGCCGGCCGCCTCCGGCTCAGTCAGCACGCGGTAAACCCGGACCGGCTCGGCGATGTTCTTGACCTCGTGCTCGCCAAGGTATTCGTAACCCAGATCGAGCTGCTTCTTGATTTGGTCGAAAACTGGACCCGAGAGGCAAATGCCCCCGGCGTCGGCAAGCATTTCGAGACGCGCCGCAATATTCACACCATCGCCGAGAAGGTTATCGCCCTCGACTATCACATCACCGAGGTTGATACCTACGCGAAGGCGCATGCGCCGATCCTCAGGTAGATCGACATTGTGAGCTTCAAGTTCGCGCTGAATATCGACGGCACACCGCACCGCCTCGACCGGGCTCGGGAATTCGGCAACCATGCTGTCGCCGGCGCTACCGAACACCCGGCCACGATGGTCTGCAACCAGCCCGTCGATGACCTGTCGGCAAGCGTTTAGAGTGCGGACCGTCGCTTCCTCATCGGCCTCCATGAGGCGGCTGTAGCCAACCACATCAGCAGCGAGTATGGCAGCGAGACGGCGCTCCATCCGCGGCCCCCCTCAACCGAGAGAATACCGCTCTCGCAGCACGGATGCTACGCAATGAGCGAATACTTGCGACGTCAGCTCGTGGCTATGAAGCGAAGTGGGGGCCATGTCCGCGGAACGTCCGGAAAGTGGCCCAGACCGGACCAACCTCGGGCAGGGCGTCAACAGCCGGTGATGACCCGAATCCGACATTTGGCACCCACGCCTCACGCCACAAGACAGGCATTTCTCGCAGGAAACCAGT
>JBHICL010000380.1:0-3683 GCA_046759605.1 Alphaproteobacteria bacterium
CATGCGATCATGAAATTCGGGGTGCGGCGGCGGGATCAGATCGATCCTGTACACCAGCGGCTGCTCCGATTGCGCGAGCACCGAATGACCGGGGAATGCGACGGCGAGCGAGATCGCGAGAAGTTGCATGAGCTTTTTCATCGACGAAACCTCCATTTGCGCGCGGACGATCGTTCACCAGGAAAGCGGCCCTTCACCTGCCCTGCTCCATACTCAACGACAGATGGCGTTGCGCAACAAGGTACGAAACCGTGACCAGGAAAATGTAACAGCCATGCTCCCAAAGCTCGCGGCGGTCGCCAAACAGGATGTCGCCGAGGGAAAAAACGACGAACACGCCCAAGCTGAGCTCCAGGCCGGTCAGGATCAGCGTCTTGAATCTGTCGAGGTAAAGCAGGGCCAGGAAAAAGAGCGCGCCCAGGGCCAGTTCATACACGCCGATGCCATAGAGAGCGAACATGGCAACCGGTTCGGGCAGCCCGATGCTGCCGAAATAATCGACGAACTTGGCGTCCCGGGTGACGCCGAAAAAGGTCGGTTCATTGAAGAACTTGTCCAGTCCGTTCAACAGCCAGAAGATCAGCCAGTACCCGGTCAGCAGGTAGTGAAATCGGGACAAGCTGTTCTCCGCGAAGCCGACCCCGGCTTTCGTAGCTCGCGTCAGGGTGGTCCGCTCAATACTCAGGGCATCTGTCTGGGTCATCGTCTTCCACTCCGGTACGCCAATATCATCCGCGCATGCACCGGAAGAAAACAGTGATAGCCGTCACATAACCGTGAAAAATGTTCGTTGAAAAAGGATCTCACCTAGTCGGCTCGGCCAGTCCGTGCTTGCTTGTACTCTGTGAGGTAACGACCACGATGGCGTGGTCCCGTCGAGCGGACGGACGCTCGACCGAGGGCGCCGACATGAGTAATGGCGATCCGCAAGTTCGCGCCGAGCCTATGTCTCCCGTCGCAACATTAAAGCATAGATGCTGACCGAAACCGTGATGAGCAAGCCGTTCAGGAACTGGACGTAGAAACCGGTCAGGCCGATGGCAACGATACCGGCCTCGAGCGAGCCGATGATGAGCACGCCGACGAATGTGCCGTAGATTGTTCCTTTGCCGCCGAAGACCGACGTGCCGCCGATGAACACCGCGGCCAACGTGGTCAGCAGGAACCCGCCGCCCTGGCTTGGCCAGAAATACGTGACCTCGTTCGTCAAGAACACGCCGGCAAACGCGGCGAAGAAACCGACCTGCATGAAGCTGATTATCTTCACACGGTCGACGTTGATGCCCATCATGCGAGCGCTCGCCGCGTTGTCACCGACGAACAACACGTGGCTGCCGAATCGGTGGCGCCGATAGATCAGTCCCAGCAACAAGGCAATTCCAACCATCCACACGAACTGCATCGGGACCAAACCATCGAACAGGCGCCCGGTGAAGACGGCGTGCAGAGGCGCGTCGCGCAGCGCGACAAGGGCGATTCCCTTGCCCTGGGCGGCCAGGTTCACCGCGCCACGCCACAGAAACATGGTGCCGATCGTCGCCACGATCGACGGAATACCGACCTTGGCTATCAAAAGGCCGTTAAGAAGCCCGGCCGTAAGTCCCACGAGCAAACACGCCGCGAGCGCGATTGGAATGCTTTGGGTTTCGACGAAGACCGTGCCGAAAATCCAGGACGAGAAACCCATGATCGAGGGAAAAGACAGGTCGATCTCGCCGAGAGTGACCACGAAGGTGAGCGCAAGCGCCATGATGCCGAAGAACGGCATTGTGGACATGAACGATCTGTAAATGTCGACGCGCAGGAACACGTTCGGATTCCCGATCATGAAAATCAGGAACAGCCCGATGAGAATGAGTGTGATCGCAATCTGGATCCTGTTCTGCTGGATGAAACGCTGGCGCGGCGGCATCGCGTCGACCGGCTGGGGCCGCACGGCGCCGCCAGTGGTTACGCTGCTCATGCCTCGACCCCCTCGGCGGTCTCGAGGCTCCCCGTTGTCGCCAGCAGAAGCATCTTGTTGACGAGCTCGTCCTGGCTCAGCTCGGACTTGAGGAAACTACCGGCGATTCGTCCCCGGTCGAGGATGACGAAGCGGTCCGAGACGTCGTAGACGTGAAAGATGTTGTGGTCGATGAAGATGGCCGACTTACCTTGGCGTCGAATGTCCTTGACGAACTCCAGGACCCTCGCCGTCTCGTTCAGCGAGAGTCCCATGGTGGGCTCGTCAAGAATGATGAGGTTGGCGTTGAAGTGGAGCGCCCGGCCGATCGCGACGCCCTGCTTCTCGCCGCCGGACAGGCCCTTCACCGCCGAATCGCTGGTGATTGCGGCCGAGGTGAAGCCGATATGCTCGCGCAGGAGACGATCCGTCTCACGCTTCTGCTCGCCGATATCCATGAAACCGAGGCGACGCGTGATCTCGCGGCCCGCGAAAGTGTTGCGCCAGAGCGCCTGCTGATCCGCAAGCGCCCGCTCCTGATAAACCGTCTCGATCCCCATTTCGCGGGAATCGCGCACCGAGTAACGCGTGCGCGGAAGCCCCTTGAAATAGACCTCGCCCGACGTCGGTCTGTGCACGCCGGTGACGATCTTGATAAGAGTTGACTTGCCGGCGCCGTTGTCACCGACGATGGCTACGATCTCGTTGGTGCCGATATCGAGATCGATGTCGTGCAGGACCTTGACCTTGCCGAAGGTCTTGTTCACGCCCCGCAGCGACAAGAGCGTGCCCGCGTCTTGCATCTCCACCTCCGCCGGTCGGCGCGCTAGGGCCACCGCGTGGAATACGGGGTGGCCCTATTTGCCAGCCATCAGCGAATGGCTTCGGCCGCCAGCGGGGCTACAGCGCCTATGTTTTCGGCGGTGATAAGCGCCGCACCCGTGTCGACGTTCATGCCCGCGAATCCGAACTTCGTCGTCAGGTAGAGCTGAAGTACGGGCAGATAGCCCTGTAGGAAGGGCTGCTGATCCAGTACGACGTCGACAAAGCCTTCTTCGATTGCCTGAGCCGTCGCGGCCGACAGGTCGAAGCCCGCGCCGCAGATCTCATCGGGACCCTTGCCCGCCGTGCGCAAATACGTCCCCAGCGTCGCGGTGAGGGCGCCGTGATCCGTCACAACGAGCTTTAGATCGGGATGGGCTGCGGAAAAGCTGGCGAAAACCGGCGTGCCCGTCGCAGCGTCGGCGTTCACCTCGTCGGAGATCTCGAGGTAGTCGACCTCGACCCCCTCCTCCTCGAGCGCTTCGATGACGCCGCGAGTGCGCTGACCGCGCGCCTCTTGCCCCAGAAGGCCCCAGACCAGCGCCTTGTCGCCCGAGGCAAGACCGCACTGCCGAACCGCACCCTTGCCCAGGTTGAACCCCGAGGCGTATAGGAACTGGCCGACGTAGCCGAATCCTTCGGCTTTGTACCTCGACTCCGCGTTCGGCAGGTCGACGTTCTGCGTCGTCACGACGATGCCCGCCTCGCGGGCCTCGTCGATGAGACTGCCGAGCGCCGGTTCACCAGGATGCCCCATGATCGCGATCCCGTCCGGCCTACGCGCAATCGCCTCCTTGAACTGCTGCACCATCTTCTGCGGGTTCCAGTCGGACCACACGTACGCGACATCGCAGCCGGTGTGCTCGGCGGCGAGCTTCGCACCGTTGAAGACGACGGAGGCAAACGATCCGCCCTCGGG
>JBHICL010000381.1:0-3675 GCA_046759605.1 Alphaproteobacteria bacterium
CGCGCGGCACGACGTAGTTGGTATCGACGTTTGGAGGGAGCCATGAAACCGCGCAACATCCTCGCGTTCACCGTGGGACTGCTTCTCATGGGCCCGGTATCGGACCCAGCGTGGGCTGAGGAGGGCATCGAGAGGTTCTTCGGCTCCTATGCCGGTAGCGGCACCGCCGAACGAGCCGACGGCAGCCGGGAGACCCGCGAGCTGAGCATGACGCTGGAGCGATACAAGGACGATGGGTTCAAGATCGACTGGACCACCGTCGCCCGCGACGGCAAGGAGGACGTGGATACGGTGGTGGACGAGTTCCTCCCCGTGGAGGGCTCACCCGGCGTCTATATCCTCGCGCCGACGGAGGTCTTTTTCGGAAAGGACAAGCTGCCGAACCCCCTCGAGGGCGAGCCGATGCGGTGGGCGTCCATCAAGGACGACACGCTTACGGTCTACTCTCTCGGCATCACCGAGGACGGCGGCTCGGAAATGCAGATCTTTCGCCGCACGTTGACCGAGGAAGGCATGGACATCACGTTCGTGGGGCTGGACGACGGGGAAATCCAGGTACGCGCATCGGGAACGCTCACCCGGACCAATTGACCCGCGATGCCGAATGACGCACACATCACCGGGATCGCCCACATCGGCATCCGGGTTCACGATCTGGACCGGGCGCGAGCGTTCTACGAGCTCCTGGGGTTCGACTTCATCGTTGGACCCGTCGGACCCGAGCCCGTTGCGATCATGACACACCCCTCCGGGGTGGTCATCAACCTCATCCTCAACGCCGCGGACGCGTCCGCCCCGAACGTGCTGATGGACATCGAGGAGAAGCACGCGGGCTACACCCATGTCGCGCTCGCCGTCAGCGATGTGGGAGCCGCACAAACGGCGCTCGAGGCCGCCGGAATCGCCATTACCGAAGGCCCCGTCACGTTCCCGGGAGGCGCCACCTCGATCTTCGTAAGAGACCCGGATCGGAATGTCATCGAGTTCAACCAGGAAAGTCCCTCCTGAGCCGGCGCCGTCGCGATGGGCGGGTCCGCGTCGGCGAGACCCTCTCGGGGACGTCGTTTCATGAACATCTTCGAGATCGCGGCCGTCCTGCTCGGGCTGTCGGCGCTTTTCGGACACCTCAACCACAGATTTCTGCGACTTCCCCATGCGATCGGCATCGTGATCATAGCGATGGCGGCATCGCTCACGATCGTCGCGGTGGACCTGCTGGTCCCCGGCCTGCGCTTCGGCAAGGCAGCCTCGGACGCGCTGGCGCAGATCGATTTCCACGACACCCTCATGGACGGCATGCTGAGCTTCCTGCTGTTCGCCGGGGCGCTCCACGTCAACTTCGCGGACCTGGCCAATCGCAAATGGGCCATCGGCCTCATGGCCACCCTCGGCACGCTGATCTCGACGTTCTTCGTCGGCGCCGCGATGTGGTTTCTCCTGGGACTCGTGGGGATCGATATTCCGTTCGTCTGGATGCTGGCCTTCGGCGCGCTGATCAGTCCGACGGACCCGGTCGCGGTCCTGGGTCTCATCAAGACCGTCTCGATTCCCAAACCCCTGGAGACCAAGATCGCCGGCGAGTCCCTGTTCAACGACGGGATCGGTGTCGTCGTGTTCACGATCGTGGTAGCGGTCGCCGTCGGCGGCGAGCACGGCGCGGTCGGCCCCGTCGAGGTCGTCGAGCTGTTCCTCATGGAAGCCGTGGGCGGCGCCGTGCTCGGCCTGGCAGCCGGCTACCTCGCCTATCGGGCGACACGCGCGATCGACGAGTTCAACCTCGAGGTATTGATCACTCTGGCCCTGGTGACGGTCACCTATGCGCTGGCCCTCAGGCTTCACATGAGCGGCCCGATCGCGGTCGTGGTCGCCGGCCTCTTGATCGGAAACCAGGGCCTCAAGCACGCCATGTCCGAGAACACCCGCGATCACGTGGTCAAGTTCTGGACCCTGACCGACGAAATCCTCAACTCGGTTCTGTTTCTGCTGATCGGGCTCGAGGTCCTGATCGTCCGCTTCGACGCACCGCTCCTGGGGACGGCTCTCCTCGCCATTCCCGTCGCTCTCGCGGCCAGGCTGCTCGCGGTGGGAATTCCCCTGTCCTTCCTCTCCATACGCAGGACCTACACCAGGGGCGCGGTCCCGGTGCTGGTCTGGTGCGGCCTCCGGGGCGGCATCGCGGTCGCGCTGGCGCTCTCGCTGCCGGAGAACGAATACAAGGCGCAGATCCTCGCCGTCACCTACGGCGTCGTGGTCTTCTCGATCGTCGTCCAGGGTCTCACGTCGAAGCCCCTGATCGCCAGGGTCGTTCGTGTCGAGCCGGACGGCGCGATCGCTTCGGCGGAGAGCTGATGGACCGCGCCCAGCGGCGCGGCATACACTGGCGCATCGGCCCGAAGGGAAATGGCGATGACAAAACCAAGGATCGAGGGCTCGTTCGTGGCGCTGATCACGCCGTTCAACCGGGACGGCTCGGTCGATTTCGAGGGGTTCCGGACGCTCCTGGACTTCCACGAGCGGAACGGGACCAGCGCCGTCCTGATCATGGGATCGACGGGAGAGGTGTCGATGCTGAGCGCCGAGGAGCGGCGCCGGATCGTCTCCGAGACGGTCAGGTTCAAAGAGGGGCGAATGCTGTATTACTACGGCTGCACCGGCGCGAGCACCGCGGCAACGATCGAGTACGTGTCGCATGCCGCCAAGGAAGGCGCCGATGGCGCCATCGTCGCCGCGCCGTCCTACATATGTCCCTCGAACGAGGACGCGGTGCAGTACTTCCTGGAAGTCGCGGACGCCGCCGACATCCCCATCGGGATCTACAACAACCCGCCGCGGGTCAAGACCGATCTGACCACCGCCGACATCCTGCGTCTCGCCAAGCACCGCAACATCGTGGTCGACAAGGAATCCACGGCGCGCGTGGGCCAGATCGCCCAGCTCTGCGCGGCCAGGCCGGATCTCTCGTTGATGTGCTGCTGCTCGCCGAACCTGGGCCTGGTGGTCCCCCTGATGGCCCTCGGCGGCCACGGGACCGCCAACATGACGGGAAACGTCATACCGCGGGAGATGGCGGTGATCTCGACACCCTGGAAGACCGGCGAGGACGCATTCGCCTGCCGCGAGGCATGGCTCGCCAACCTGCCGCTCTTCCACTTCGTCTATTCCGCGACCAACCCGGTGCCGGTGAAATCGCTCATGCGGGCGCTCGGCATGCCGGCGGGGGACGTGAGACGACCGCTGCGCCTCCTCGAGGGCGAGGCGCTGCAACGGGGCGTGGATATCGTTCGCGATCTCGGTATTGCGGAGAAGTATGGTTACTCGGTGCAGCCGCGCTCGGTGGCGGTGTGAGGCCCTCGGCCGGCTGCCCGGAAAGGCTCCGATGACCCGGTTCTACCAGCCCGATCTCGGCGCCAACCCGGACGACCCGTTCGCGCGCGATGCCGAAGGGAAGCTGGTGCGTCGCGCCTATTGGCTGGGCATGAGCGACCGGTCGCTGGTCCTCGCCATGACCCACGGCATCGGCGCCGCCCTGAGCAACGACCACAAGCGGGCGCATCTCAGCGACCTCGGCCGGGCGCACCTCATCGACGAGGTGTGCACGCAGGAGATCATTCCGCCCGAAGACCAGGCCGAGAGCTCGAAAAGCCATTCATGAGGTTGACGGGCGAGTTTGGCGCC
>JBHICL010000382.1:0-3672 GCA_046759605.1 Alphaproteobacteria bacterium
CTCAACCTGACCATCGAGGCGCGCCGCGGTCCCGCGAACAGCGACCGGACGGCTAGCTATGAGTACTTCGTCGCCATCGTCGACCAGGAAAAGAACATCCTCGCCCGCGAGGTTTTCGTGAGCGACCTTCAGTTCGGGGACGGCCGGAACCGCCTGGACCGGGTGGAAGAGCTCACGCAAGAGATCCCGTTGCGGCCGGGAGAGGCCGGTGAGGACTACTACATCATGGTCGGGTTCCAGCTGACCCGGGAGCAGTTCGAATACAACCGCAACAGCGGCTCTCGGTGAGGTGTCGAACGGTCGGTTGACTTTCCACCAGGGGCGAATACCCTCGGTGCCGCGGTCGGGCACGGCCGCGACCGAGTCAGATGAACCCTGTGGGAGAGACCGACACGGACCTTTCTCGTTCGCGGTCGGCGCCGAAGGAGCAACCGCCCCGGAAACTCTCAGGCAAATGGACCGCAGGGGGATGACGCTCTGGAAAGCAGGCTCCGGCCACGTCGATGGGGGCGGCGCCTCACCGAAGGGGTAAGCCGGCGTTGAGTGGCTTTGACGGCGCCGGGGATTCTCTCAGGTCAAAGGACAGAGTGGGGCGCATGGTGCGGGCCAGCACCGTGCCTTTGGCTCTGTCTTGCCGGGAGTTGGCGCATGGCGGAAGTTGCGCCCGGGGCCTCCAGGACGACGCTCAAGCGCACACCGCTCTTCGAGCTGCATCGCGAGTTCGGCGCGCGGATGGTCGCGTTTGCCGGATACGAGATGCCGGTCCGGTACACGTCGGGGATCATCGCCGAGCATCGGCACACCAGAACGGCGGCGGGCCTGTTCGACGTGTCGCACATGGGCCAGGCCGTGCTGCACGCGGATGGTGACCCGATGCACGCGCTCGAGCGCCTGGTTCCAGGCGACCTCGCCGGTCTCGGGCCCGGCCGCATGAGGTACACCCTGCTCATGAACGAGAGCGGCGGCATCGTCGACGATCTGATGGCGACGCGCCCGCCCGAACGCGAGGGGGCCGCCTTCATCATCGTCAACGCGGCGCGAAAGGACGTGGACTTCGCCTATATCGCCGACGGCCTTTCCGGCCATGTCCGCCTCGAACGCGTCGACGACCGTGCGCTTCTCGCGCTGCAGGGCCCAAAGGCGGCGGCGGTGCTGGGCCGTCTGGCGCCGGCGGTCGGGCGGTTGAGGTTCCTCGAAGGTGCCGAGATGGAGCTCGCGGGCCTGGGGGCTTTCGTGACCCGCTCCGGCTATACGGGCGAGGACGGCTTCGAGATATCGCTCTCCCATGGGCATGCGGCGGATCTGGCCCGGCGTCTCTTGGCCGAGCTGGAGGTCGAGCCGGTCGGGCTGGGTGCGCGCGACACCCTCAGGCTCGAGGCGGGGTTTTGTCTTTACGGGCACGACATCGACGAGACGATCACCCCGGTCGAGGCGTCGCTCGCGTGGACCATACCGGCGCGCCGGCGCGCCGCCGCGGACTTCCCCGGCGCGGCACGCATCCTGCGCCAACTCGCGGAGGGTGCGGCGCGTCGGCGCGTGGGTCTCAGGCCGGAAGGCGGTGTTCCGGTGCGCGAGGGCGCGACCCTCTCGACACCGGACGGGAACGAGGTGGGCATGGTTACGAGTGGCGGCTTCGGGCCGACGGTCGAGGCTCCGGTGGCCATGGGCTATGTCGAGACATCGCAAATGGCGGTGGGGACGGAGCTCGCGGCGATTGTCCGCGGGCGGTCGGTCGCGGTGCGCGTGGCCCGGCTGCCTTTCGTCGAGCACAACTATTACCGTGGAAACCAGGCGAGGTCATAAGCATGGTCAGATACACGAGCGAGCATGAGTGGATAAGATTGGACGGCGACGTGGGCGTCGTGGGCATCACCGACCATGCGCAGGAGCAGCTCGGGGACATCGTCTTCGTGGAGCTGCCCGAGGTGGGCAAGGTGCTGAGCCAGGGCGACGAGGCCGCGGTCGTCGAGTCCGTCAAGGCGGCGGCCGAGATCTATGCGCCGGTCGACGGCGAGGTCGTCGAGGTGAACGAGGCGCTGAACGACAACCCCGGCCTCGTCAACAGCTCGTCCATGGACGACGGCTGGTTCATGCGCATCAAGGTGAACGATCCGTCTCAACTGGACGAGCTGATGGACGAGGACGCCTACATGAGCTTCGTCGAGGAAGCGGGCTGACATGCGCTACTTGCCGCTGACCGATGACGACCGGCGGGCCATGCTCGCACGCATCGGCGTGCCATCGGTCGAGAGCCTGTACGGGGACGTGCCGGAGGCGGCGCGCTTCGCGGGCGCCTTCGAGCTGCCGGATCACGCCGGCGAATTGGAGGTGGAGCGAAGCCTTGCGGCGCTCGCGGCCCGGAACCTGTCGCCGTCCGCCGCGCCGAGCTTCCTGGGCGCCGGCGCCTATCGCCATCACATACCGGCGACCGTGGACCAGCTGATCCAGCGCGGCGAGTTCCTGACCGCCTACACCCCCTATCAGCCCGAGGTGAGCCAGGGCACGCTGCAGACCCTCTTCGAGTTCCAGACCCAGGTGGCCATGATCACCGCCATGGACGTGGCGAACGCCTCCATGTACGACGGCGCCACCGCGTGCGCGGAAGCGGTGCTGATGGCCCGCCGGATCACCGGACGCTCCAGGGCGGTGCTCTCGGGGAACCTGCACCCGCACTACGCCGACGTGAGCCGCACCGAGACGCGCTATCTGGACATGGAGGTGGTGGCGGGCGATCCCGATCCCGCCGGTGACGAGAACCCGGCCGGCCTCGTCGATGACGACACCGCCTGCGTCGTGGTCCAGAGCCCCGGCGTCTTCGGTCACTTGCGCGATCACGCGCCGCTTGTGGCGGCTTGCCGCGCTCGGGGGGCGCTCTTGATCGTCGCCGTCACCGAGGTGGTTTCACTCGGCGCGGTTACCCCGCCGGGGGAGATGGGTGCCGATATCGTCGTGGCGGAAGGTCAGGGCCTTGGCGTTCCAATGAGCTTCGGCGGGCCTCATGTGGGCCTGTTCGCGGCGCGGCAGAAATACGTCCGTCAGATGCCGGGACGCCTGTGTGGCCAGACCGTCGATACGGATGGGATGAGGGGCTGGGTGCTGACCCTGGCGACGCGCGAGCAGCACATCCGCCGCGAGAAGGCGACCAGCAACATCTGCACGAACTCGGGTCTGTGCGCGCTGGCGTTCTCGATACACCTGACGCTGCTTGGCGAGGAGGGCTTCACCCGGCTTGGGCGTCTCAACCATGCCCGGGCGTGCGCGCTGGCCGCCCGCCTGGACGCCGTGCGCGGCGTGGCGGTGTTGACGGATTGCTTCTTCAACGAGTTCGCCATCCGGCTGTCGCGGCCCGCGGCGGAGGTCGTTGGCGAGCTGGCCGGGCGCGGGATCCTGGCCGGCGTGCCGGCGAGCCGGCTTTATCCGGACCGGCCCGAGCTTGCGGACGTGCTTCTGGTGTGCGCCACCGAATGCACGACCGACGGGGACATGGCCGCCCTCACGGGCGCGCTCGCGGAGGTGCTGTGATGGGCGCGACGAAGGAGCCTGGCCCCGTGCCGGGCGGCGCCGCCGGGACCGTGCTGGGGCACCGGGGGCTGTGCCTCGAGGAGCCGCTGATATTCGAGCTGGACAGTCCCGGCGCCTCGGGGGTCGACCTGCCCGAGCCGCCCGCGGGCG
>JBHICL010000383.1:0-3668 GCA_046759605.1 Alphaproteobacteria bacterium
TCGACACGCGCCTTGCAGCGGGAGGCAAAGCGGCAGCCCTTGGGCAGATTGACGAGACTGGGTACCGTCCCCGGAATGACGGCAAGCTCCTCCTGGAGGTGCCCCAACACCGGGATCGAGCCGATGAGATCCTGGGTGTAGGGATGCTTGGGCTCCAGAAACAGCGTGTGGATGTCTGTCTCTTCAACGATCTCTCCGGCGTACATGACGGCCACCCGGTCAGCCATTTCGGCGACCACCCCGAGGTCGTGGGTGATGAGGATTGTGGCCGTCCCGGTTTCGCTCTGCAGCGCGCGCATCAGATCCAGGATCTGCGCCTGAATGGTGACGTCCAGCGCCGTCGTGGGTTCGTCGGCGATGAGCAGTTGGGGCTCGCAGGCGAGCGCCATGGCGATCATCACCCGCTGGGCCATGCCGCCGGACATCTCATGGGGGTAGGCCTCGGAGCGGGTCTTGGGATCGGGAATACCCACCTTCTCCAGCATCTCGACGGCCCGCGCGCTGCCCAGCCTGCGTTTGATCTCGCGGTGGATCTCATAGACCTCGGATATCTGAAGCCCGACCTGGAAAACCGGATTCAGCGACGAGGTGGGATCCTGAAAGATCATCGACATGCGCTCGCCGCGCATGTTGGCCATTTCCTTGGCCGAGAGCTCGAGCAGGTTCTGTCCGTCGAAAATCAGCTCCCCACTCTCCAAACGGCCCGGCGGCGGGATCAACCGCATGACGGACAATGCGGTAATACTCTTGCCGCAGCCGGACTCGCCTACGAGGCACAGCACCTCGCCCTTGCTCACATGGAAGTCGATGCCGTCAACGGCCCTGGCAACGCCATGGCGCGTATGGAACCACGTGCGAAGGTTCCGAACCTGGAGGAGGGGCTCCGGCGCGCCGGCCATCAGTCGTTCAACCTGGGATCCAAAGCGTCCCGCAGACCGTCACCCAGGAGGTTGAACCCGAGCACCGTGAGCATGATGGCAAAACCGGGGAAGAACACGAGATGCGGCGCGCTGAATACCTGATTGCGCTCCGAGCCCAACATGGTGCCCCACTCCGCCGTCGGCGGCTGGGCTCCGAGGCCGAGAAACGACAGGCCCGCCGCATCGAGTATGGCGCTGGCGATCCCCAGGGTGGCGAGCACGACGATCGGCGTGAGCGCATTGGGAAGGACTCGCACCAGCAGGATGCGCAGATTGCTGGCGCCGATCGCCTTGGACGCGGCGACGTAATCGAGCTCCTTGATCGACAACACGCTCGCGCGCATCACGCGCGCGTAAGCGGGTAGCGTGACGATGGAGATGGCGAAGAGCGCGTTGCGGATGCCCGGTCCCAGAACGGCCACGATGGCGATCGCCAGCAGGAGCGATGGAAATCCGAGAATGACGTCCATGATGCGCATGATGACGTTGTCGAGCCATCCACCCCAGAAGCCGGCGATCGCGCCCAGGATGACGCCGCCGGTGACGGCGAAAGCGACTGTTGTGAACCCGACGGAGAGGCTCACCCGCGCGCCGTAAATGACCCGGCTCAACAAGTCCCGCACGTTGCCGTCGACACCCATGATGTGCTGGGGCTTGGAGCTGTCGCAGCCGAGCAGGTGGATGCAGGGCGCGGTCCGTTTTTTCACCTGTTCCTTGCCGATCAACACTTCCTGCGGATCGTACGGAGCGAGAACCGGCGCGGCGATGGCCAGGAAGAACATGAAACCAATGAGGATCATGCCGACAATCCCGGTCTTGCGGCGGAACAGCCGGCGCAGCGCGGTCGCCCACAGGCCCCTCGGGCTGCCGAGAAGCTGCTCCTCGTCCAGCTGCTCGGCATAGTCCATTGCGCTGCGCTTGAGGGTCGTGATCGTCATTCGAGCCTTATCCGCGGGTCGAGAAATCCATAGGAGACGTCCACGATCAGGTTGATCAGCATGTACGAGACGGCGATCACGACGGTGAACGCCTGGATGATGGGATAGTCCCGCGCGGTGATCGCCTCGAAGAGCATGCGCCCGACCCCCGCCAGACCGAATACGGTCTCCGTAAGCACGGCGCCACCGAGCAATGCGCCCATCTGCAGGCCGAGGATGGTGACCACCGGAAGCAACGCGTTTCGGAGACCGTGGCGGATCACGACCCGCCGCTCGTTGGCGCCCTTGGCACGCGCCGTGCGCACGTAGTCGCGTCCCAGGACTTCCAGCAGGCTCGAGCGTGTCATGCGCGCGATGATCGCCATGGGAATCGTGCTCAAGGCGAAGACGGGCAGGATGAGATGCCTGATGGCATCGTTGAGGACCTTCCAGTCACCGGTGATCAGCGAATTGAAAATAAAGTGATTGGCTATGAAGTTCAGGAATCTCCCGCTCGCGGTGCCATCCTGAACGCTCCAGCCCCACACCTCGTAGAACGGCACCGAGGTCAGCCCCGCGGACAGACGCCCCGAGGGCGGCAGCCAGAAGGGTGTGCCTTTGAGCACCAACGCGAAGAAATAGGCCAACATCAGCCCGAGCCAGAAAACGGGCATGGAGATACCGACGTTGGCGAGGATCATGGTTCCCACGTCCACGCCGGTGTTGTGCCTCATGGCCGAGGCTATGCCGAGCGGCACGCCGATGAGCAACGCGACGATGAGCCCGCCTACCGCAAGCTCGATGGTCATCGGCAGTCGCTCGACGAGAATCTGGCTCACCGGCCGGCTGAAGCGGATCGAGTTGCCGAAGTCGCCCTGCACGACGCGGCCGGCGTAGAGCGTGAACTGAACGTAGATCGGCCGGTCCAGGCCGTGCGCCCGCGTGAACCGTTCACAGACCTCCTGCGTCGCTTTCTCACCGAGGATCGCTTTGCAGGGATCGCCGGGGATCGACCGGGCGAGGACGAACGTGACCAGCAGGATACCGAACAAGACCGGGATCGAAACGAGGATCCGCCGTATGATGTAGCCGAGCATCCGTCCTCGCCGCGTTGGTCAGCCCGAAGTAAAGAGCGGGCGTGCGGCCTGTCGCACCGCACGCCCGCTAACGCTACAGCCCAGCTCGTCCGTGGCTACTCGGCATTGATGAGACCGTCCCACAGATAGCTGTAGTACTCGAACGCTCCCGTGTTGCCCTTGTGGTTCTCGTTGGCGGCATCGATGCCGGCGGCCCAGGACGCAACCACGTCGTTGGCGTCGAGAGTGGAGCCATCGTGGAACTTCACGCCCTCGCGCAGGTTGCAGACCCACACGGTCGCGTCCTCGTTGGCGGTGCAACCGGTCGCCACCCGGGGCTCGGTCTTGCCGGAGTCGATCGCATAGCCAAGCAAAGGCTCGACCACCTGCTGGCACGCCGAGAGCGACTCGCCGTCGGTCTCGTCGGCACAGTACAGGCTGATCGGCTCGGCGTTCTGCATGAGCACGAGCGTGTCCTTGCCGGGGTTGGCCCGGTGGAAGAGCGGGGCGCCGAACGGCCGCTCGTGCGCGTTCTCGACACTTGCCAGCGCGGCCCCCGCGGCGGCGCCGTGGGCGATGGGAACCATCGGCACGAGCTCCTTGATGGCGTTGTTGGCCTTCTCATAGAGCGGCTTCGCCTTCTCCACATCCGCGATCGTCGCGGCCTCCTCGAGGACCTCGTGGATCTCCGGATGCGGATCGCCGAACTGAGGGTTCTGGGCGCTGAAGTGGAAGTCGAGGAAGTTCGTCACGTG
>JBHICL010000384.1:0-3668 GCA_046759605.1 Alphaproteobacteria bacterium
AGCCAGCGAGGAGCAAGCCATGAGCTACTTTGAAATGAAAAGCTGGTTCGATCTGTGGAATCTCATTCCCCGGTGGCGCCAAAGAATAAGCCAGCGGCGCGAGCTCCTGGGCCTCAACGAGCATCTTCTCAAGGACATGGGCGTGAGGCGGCTGGACGCCATGCACGAGGCGTCAAAGCCGTTCTGGCGGAGCTGAGCCCCCCCGCATCCCGTTGCGGCTGACGGAAGAAGCGCGGCCGGTCCTGGGGGCTTCGTCGAGGTGCGGGGCCGGCCGCGCAGTTTTCGGACTATCAATACCCTTGGCGAGTCGTCCGATGATATCCGCACGGCGATCGCCGCCGCCAGTGTCAATCGTGCGCCCCGGCCCCCGAGCCCCTCGGCCTGCCGGTTTCCGGCACACGCAGCCTCCCCCTGTCCGACCCGGCCCTCGTCAACGCAGGGCCGGACCGCTACCATCATGGGCGTCATTGGTGGGATGCGACAATGGTTACAGAAGCGGAACGAACCCTGGCCGGGGTCGAGTTGTTCGAGGGTTTGCCGGAGCGGGATCTGGCGGTGCTGGCCCGGCGCTGCATCTGGCACAAGTACCAGCCCCACGAGGATATCATCGACCGCGAAAGCCAGAGCCGTGACGTGTATTTCGTCATCCGTGGACGCGTACGCGTGGTGAACTACTCGTTTTCCGGCCGGGAGATCGCCTTCGACGAGATGGGACCGGGCGGCTATTTCGGCGAGCTGGCGGCGATCGACGGCAAGCCGCGCTCGGCCACGGTCGTGGCGCTAACGGAAACCGTAGCGGCGTCGATGTCACCGGATCTTTTCATCGAGATGATCAGGACGCAGCCGGAGGTCGCCGTCCGTCTGACCAGGGAGCTCGCGAAGATCGTCCGCGCGTCCACCGACCGCATCATGGACCTGAGCACGCTCGGCGCCCACAACCGTGTTTACGCCGAGATCCTGCGCGAGGCGCGGCCAAACCTGAGCCCGGACAATACGGCGGTCATCAAGCCCATTCCGGTCCATTCCGACCTGGCGAGCCGGGTGAGCACGACGCGGGAGACGGTGGCTCGCGTGCTCAGCGATCTGAGCCGGCAGGACATCGTGAAGCGCAGGAGGGACGCCCTCGTCGTCAAGGATTTCGAGCGCCTCGAGGAAATGGTGCACCATTTCCACGGCGCCTGACGGCCACCCGCACCCACGCACCACACAAGAGCCCCACGAGGGCCAAAAAGTCGCCACAGATGCGAGCTACATCACAATCGGCAAGCGGCAAGCACGGTAGATACCTCCCAGCCCGTGTTCGCCGGTCGGCGCCCGGTCACCGCCGCGGCAGTCCGACCGCCCTCCAACCTCTCTGGACTTTCCCCGAAGGCCGGGTCAACCTGATCCGGCCTTCTTTTCGTGGCCGGAGCCGCCGCGATGCATGATCCTACTCGGAGGGATTGCGTGATGATGCGGGCCTTCCGCAAGGTGTCTTCCTGCCTCTGCCTGTTGGTCCTCGCTCTTCCAGCGCCGCCGGCCGCGGCGCAAGCAGGCATGGCGGCGGAGGGTCGGATGGCCGCCTTCGCGCTCGGGCCCATCGACGAAGGCGCGGTCTTCACCATCGACCTGCTCGACGACTCCGACCTGAACCTGCGGCTCGTCGAGCACGTGAAGGCGGAGCTCCGGGCCCGCGGCTATGAAGAGGCGCCTGATGCGGACTACACGCTCACTTTCGACACGCGCGAGATCGTGGACCTGTCGCGGGACGGCGGCGGTGTCGGCAGCCTCGACGTGGACACGCTGAGCGGAATCGAGATGCACATGAATCTGTGGTCGTCCACCCGGGACTCGCTTCTGACGGGGCGGCGACAGCGCCCGGGCCAGGCCACGCAACTCCTGCGCATGGATATGACCGTGCGCGAGAACACGGGCGCCCGTCGCGTCGTCTGGCAGGGGGAGGCGTTCAGCGAGATGCGCGGCGTCGAGCACTATGGCGCCTTCCGCCAGATCGTGTCCGTGCTGCTGGACCGTCTCGGCCAGACGGTCGGGGAAGCCAGCTTCTCCATGCAGTAGCCGGCCACGCGGCAGGGTCCGAAACTCCACGGACCCGGCTGCTCTTCCATACGCCGTGGGAGGCCCCAGGGTGACGTCGCGACCCCGGCGGCCTCAGAAGCCGCCGGTCTCGCCCGCGGCGATCATGCGGCGCAGCTCCTCCTGCCGCTTCTCGGTGAGGGGGTAGCGCCAGACCACCGCCGCCGCCGCCGCCTTGAACGCGACCGGGAACAGCGCGAAGAGCACCACGAGGGTGAAGATGGCGGCGTCGGTATTGTCGTCGATCTTCGCGTTGAACCCCGCCAGATCGAGGATCAGGAACCCGACGGTGGCGAGGGCGAGGGCCAGCTTCGCGACCATCGCCCAGAGCGCGTAGTAGATGCCGGCGCGGCGCTCGCCCGTCTCCACCGTGTCCTGGTCGACCACGTCGGCCAGCATCGCTCCGGGCATGGCGAGGTCGGCGCCCAGGGTCAGGCCGGCGACGACGATGATGGCCAGAAAGAACCCGGTCTGGCCCTGGTCCAGGAACGGCACCGTCAGGAACGAGGCTGCCGCCAGCACCATGGCCCCGCACCAGGTCCGGTGCTTGCCGTGGCGCCTGGCAAGGTGGATCCATAGAGGGGTGCCGATAATGGCGGCAACGAAATAAGCGGTGAGCAGAGTGCCCGTGGCCCCGGCATCGCCCAGAGCGTGGCGGACGAAGAAAAAGAACAACGTGGCCGGAAAGGCGTTGGCGACTCCGTTCAGGAAGTAGGTCGCGAGCACCCGGGTGAAGGGGCGGTTGCGCACCATCACCTGGATACCGAGCCGCCAGTCGATTCGGCGGCGCGGCAACGGCACCGGGTTCTCGCGCACCTGCCAGAACAGAATCGCCAGGGTGAGCGGCAACAACGCCAGCCCCGCGAAGGCGATCAGCCGCAACGTCTCGACGCTCAAGCCCGTGCCGCTGCCGCGGGCCTGGACACTCAGCGCGGCCGCCAGCAGGGTCCCCAGGGCCGCGAAGACGTGCCGGTAGGCAAACACGCGGCTTCGCTGGTGGTAGACGCCGCTCAGCTCGGCGCCCCAGACGGTGTAGGGCATCAGCAGCGCCGTGCCCGCGGTGAAGAAGACAAGGCTCCATATGGAAAGATAGGCCCAGCCGACGCCCTCCGGCGGGACATAGAGGGCATAGATGGCCACGGAGAGGGGCAGCCACGCGAGAAGGACCCACGGCCGCCTGCGGCCGAAGCGGCTGCGGGTCCGGTCGCTGAGCCAACCGATCAGCGGATCGGTGAATACGTCCCAAAATCGGGTGAGCAGGACGACAAGGAAGACGCTGGTCATGCCGAGCCCCACCGCCTCGGCATAGACGGTGGGCAGAACGACGAACATGCCGATGGCCAGGGTGGACAGGGGCAGCGCCGTCAACCCGTAGGAGATGAGAACCGGTGTCGGCAGGGGGGAATGGGACATCGCGGACGAAACCGAGGCTTACCTGGATCGGGGCGGCCTAGTGCACCGTCCTCGGGCGGACCGTGGCCGGCCGCCGCCGGACGGACGCCGTGGAACCGGCCTGACGGTGGCTGATCCGCCACCCCCGAAGCTCATCCATGGCGCTGAGATCGGCGCGGCTGAAGGCGCGATAGAAGGCTTCG
>JBHICL010000385.1:0-3661 GCA_046759605.1 Alphaproteobacteria bacterium
CCGCCGGTCGTCTGGGCGAGCTCGGGTATCCGGTGGAGCGCGTGGACCGCCGCGGACTCGCCGAGCTCGCTCCGGATGTCCGCTTCGCCGAGGGCGCCCGTGGTCTCCTGGCGCCGCGCGATCGCTGCCTGGACGTGCCCCGCGCGGTGCGTTTTCTGGCGGATCGGGTGCGCGCCCTCGGCGGCCGGGTGATCGAGCACACCCCGGTCAACGGCTTCACCAGGGCGGGAGGGCGCGTCGCCACCGTCGAAACCTATGGAGGCTCGATAGCGACCCACCATGCCGTCATCGCCGCAGGCGCCGCCACGCCCCGACTGGCGGCCCTTGCGGCCGGCGGCGCGCCGGCGCTGCCAGTGGGCCGTGTCCAGGGGCTTCTGGTCGACGTGCCGCCCGACGTCGTCTCCCATCGGGTCGCGCACACCGTGCACACGCCGGAACGCGGTGGGCTCCATTTTCGGCCGCGCGCGGATGGCGGGCTCATGATCTGCGCCGAGGACACGGCCGAGCCCCTCGCGGCCTTGGAAGACGTTAACGACGCGATAGCCCTCAAGGCCGATCTGCTGCGGCGCGCGCAAGCGTTTCTCCCGGCCCTCGACGGCGAGGCGGTCGGGCGGCGCGCGACGGCGCGCATCGGGGTCCGGCCCATGCCCGGCGACGGCTATTCGATCGTCGGATGGGTCCCCGGAGCAGATGGCGTGATCGCGGCCGTGACCCATAGCGGCGTCACCCTGGGCCTCGTTCTGGGCCGCCTGATCGCCGAGGCCGTCATGGACGGCCGGATGCCGGAACGCCTCGCGCGATACGGCCTCGACCGGTTTTGACGGGCCCGCGTTGGCGCGACGAATCCTTTTGCCCTGCTCAATCGTCTTGGACATAGGGACCGTGAGATCGCGGTCCCGACAAGGGCGACGATGGGAGCGATGGGAGATGGATGTACTCGACGGAAAAACCGCTGTGGTGACCGGGGCCAGCCGAGGTCTCGGGCGCGCAATCGCGGAGCGCCTGGCGGCGCAAGGCGTGCGCGTCGTCGGACTCGCCAGAGACAAGGACAGATTGCAGGACCTGGCCGCCCACGTCCCCAAGGGCCGCGGCGACATCCTGCAGGTCGCGGGAGACATCACCGACGCCGAGCTGGCGCGCCAGGTCCTGGCCGAATGGTCGCCGGATCTGGTCATTCTCTCAGCCGGCGTGAACGGGCCGATGAAGCCGGTCGACGAGATGAGCTGGGACGAGTTTTCAACCACCTGGAACACCGACGTGAAGGGCGCGCTGTTCTGGGGCCAGGCCGCAGTGAACCTGCCGCTCAGGCCGGGCAGCGAGGTCGTCATCATGTCATCGGGCGCGGCCATCGCGGGTTCGCCGCTCAGCGGCGGCTACGCCGGCGCGAAGCGCACGCAGTGGTTTCTGGCCGGCTATCTCCAGAGGGTGTCGGACGCCAAGGACCTGGGCATCCGGTTCCGCGTGGTCTTGCCCAAGCGCATCATCGGCGAGACCGATCTGGGCCGGGCCGCGGCGGAGGGCTATGCTGCTCGACAAGGCATCACCGTGGAGCGCTTCCTGAAGAACTTCGGGACACCGATGGGCCCGGCCGAGTTCGCGGACTTTTTCGAACGCGCGCTTGTGGAAGCGCCGTTTGCGGACGCCAGGACGATCGGCATTGCCGGCGATGGCCCCGAAGTGATCGAGGCGTAGCGGACAGAACGAAGGGAACGGCGATGGCCGCCGCGGACGACAGTCCGCCGCTGGAGCTGCGTGAGGCGAGGGAGCGGTTCCTTGCTCTGGTCGAAAACGTGCGTCCCGAGCTTCATCGGTATTGCGCACGGATGACCGGGTCGATCATCGACGGCGAGGACGTGGTCCAGGAAACCCTCGCCAAGGCCTATTACGCGCTTTCCATGATGGAGACGGTACCGCGCCTGAAACCCTGGCTTTTTCGCATTGCTCACAACAAGGCGCTCGACTGGTTGCGGCGATACGAGCGGCGCCACGTCATCTCGGTCGAGGACGTGGAGCTGGACGAGGCGATGGCGGTCGAGCCGGAGGATCCGGTCGAGCGACGCGAGACCGCCTCGCTGGCTTTGTCGTTCTTCGTCTCCCTTCCGCCGCGCCCCCGCAGCGCGGTGATCCTCAAGGACGTGCTCGACCACTCGATCCGCGAGGTGGCGGAGATTCTCGACATGACCGAAGCGGCGGTGAAGGCGGCGCTCCACCGGGGTCGGCGCGCGCTCGACGGGATGGCGGTCGCGGAGGATAACGTGGTCCCTCCGGCCGTGGAGGCGCCGGCCGATGTCGCGCGGTACGTCGAGCTGTTCAACGCGCGCGACTGGAACGCGCTCAGGTCGATGCTGGCGGAGGACGTCAGGCTCGACCTCGTCGGCAAGGCGGGCCTCAGGGGCAAAGAGGAGGTCGGCGGATATTTCGATCGCTATTCGCGGCAGGATGTCACTCTGCGGCTCGGAACCTTCGAGGACGGCATCGCCATCCTGGCGACCCAGGACGGCTGGCCGCCGTACGTGATCCGGCTGACTTGTCGCGACGGCCGGGTGACCCACATCCGCGATTTCCGCTACGTGCCCTACATCCTGAACGGCGTTTAGGACGCCCGCGCGGTCCCTGGGGGCCCTTTTTCCGGCGGGCAACGGCGCGCCAGACCCCCGACATCCGCGCGACCGTGGCTCGCGCTTTGGACAAGTCCCGATGCGTGGTCTAACAAATGCACCCCTGTGAAACGGGCCAAGTGCACCTACGTAAGACTGTGCAACCGCGCGGGAGGCATCCGTGATCGATCTCTACACGGCGGCGACGCCCAACGGCCAGAAGATCCACATCATGCTGGAGGAGACGGCTTTGGAGTACGTCGAGCACTTCATAAGTCTCGGCAAGGGCGAGCAGTTCGATCCGGAGTTCTTGCGGATCAGCCCGAACAACAAGATCCCGGCCATCGTCGACCACAACGGACCCGGTGGCGAGCCGGTTGCGGTGTTCGAATCGGGTTGCATTCTGCTTTACCTCGCCGAGAAGACCGGCAAGTTCCTGCCGGCGGAGCCGCGCGCGAGGCTGGAGGTTCTCGAGTGGCTGTTCTGGCAGATGGGAGGGTTCGGGCCGATGCTCGGCCAGGCGCACCACTTCCGCGCCTATGCGCCGGAGAAAATCACCTATGCCTACGAACGCTATACCAACGAGGCGAAGCGCCTTTACCAGGTGCTCGACCAACGGCTCGAAGATCGCGCGTTCGTGGCCGGCGGCGCGTACTCGATCGCCGACATGGCGATCTTCCCCTGGTGCCGGCTGCATGGTCGTCAGGGCCAGGACCTCGACGACTTCCCAAACGTCAAGCGATGGTTCGAAGCGGTCGCGGCGCGGCCGGCGGTGGCGAAGGACATGGCCAGGCTCGAGGACAAGGCGGACCAGATAAAGTGGGACAAGGAGAGCTGGTCCAATCTGTTCGGCGCCGAGCAGTACCGGCGGAGGTAACGTCTCTAAGGGGTCGCGGAAACGCCGATGCACACGCTTGAGTCGTTCCTCGAATTCGATCTGACCGCGTTTATTTCGGTCATCATCATCGATCTCGTGCTGTCCGGGGACAATGCCATCATCATCGGCATGGCGGCGGCCGGACTTCCGCCCGTCCAGCGCCGCCGGGCGATCGTCTTCGGAATAG